>JAILDF010000111.1 GCA_024689585.1 Oribacterium sp. | reverse complement strand
ATTTGGAGTCAATCATTCGTCGGTTTGAAACCAAAACCGGATACTAAAACCAAAGACCCCACCGGGCATATTGCCTCGGCGGGGTCTTCTCAATGTCTATTCTTATTTTTGTATGTCAAGAGTTCTTTGAAGGGGGTAATCGGAACTCTTACTAAGTATATTTGAAACGGTCATGCTTGAAAGGAACGATATTTTACAAACCGCTCTTCTCATACACATTGGCGACCGTTGTTTCTGAAGGGGGCTCCGGAGTTGTATTACATCTCCGGAGTATGAGTATGAAAAGCTTTTTTGTGTTACATTTTTCTGTAACTGTGAATATATAATAGCGGAGCTTTGTGACTGAAATATGTCTCACACCTAAAAGAAGTCTAAAAAATATAAACAAAATATAAAGTCACCTCCGAAAAATCGACTCAACTTTCAATAAATGCTCCGAATAATCGACTCAACTTTCAGGAAAAGCTCTGAAAAATCGACTCAACTTTCAAGAAATGCCCTGTAAAAATCGACTCAACTTTCAATATTTTTCTATCCGCAGGGTATCAGCCAAAAATCAAATAGCTTATTAAATATCGATAAACTCTCTTTACAGATGATTGAGAATTTGTTAACGTAGATATGTCAACCGCTTAACATATTTACATATGTTAACGAAAATAGTGCAAATAGTATTTTTCATCACTATTTGTACCGCCGGATGAAAGCGGCGGAATGGAGATTAATATGAATAAGAATTACAATAAAATCAATACACCAGTAACAGATTTCGAAGAGAAGCTCATGAGCGTCCTTCCATGGGAGACTAAGGAAGTTCCTTCCGACATTCCTCACGGAGATATGCCGGGAGACAAGATCGAGATCGACGAGTCACACATTGCAAAGGCTAATGTTATCTTCCCTGCTCTCGCTGAAAAGCTTGCAAAGAAGATAAAGGAGAACCCTTACCAGCGCACAGTTATCAGTGTCTGCGGCGGTTCAGGAGTAGGAAAGTCAGAGATCGCTTCCGTACTTGGCTGGTTCTTTGAGCAGTCAGGCATCGGCGCCTACATCCTTTCAGGCGATAACTATCCTCACCGCATCCCTATGTACAATGACGCCGAGCGTCTCCACATTTTCCGCGAGAGCGCAGTAAGAGGCATGATCGATGCCGGCGACTATACAGACGACCGTTTCAAAGAGGTTCGTCAGTGGCAGCAGGAGGACACAGATGCAG
Organism: Oribacterium sp.; assembly: GCA_024689585.1. Taxonomy (GTDB): domain Bacteria; phylum Bacillota; class Clostridia; order Lachnospirales; family Lachnospiraceae; genus Oribacterium. The sequence goes on along the minus strand of JAILDF010000111.1, from coordinate 14,877 downwards.
ACAAGTCCCATGCAGAGGGGAACGCATGGTTCGAGTCTTATCTCGCAGCAGGCCGCAAGGGCCTCGCAGGCTATCTCGGAACACCAAACGAGACAGATTTCGACGAGGTAAGCACCATCATCAGTGCTTTCAAGGACGGAGCAGAGACTCTCTGGCTCAAGCGCATGGGCAGAGATGCAGCCAGCCTCTGGTACGATGAGGTTAATGTTAAGGACAAGCAGATCCTCATTATCGAGTGGACTCACGGCAACAGTGATTTCCTTCAGGGCGTAGACATTCCGGTTCTTCTCAATAGCACACCGGCAGAGACATTGGCCCACAGAAGATCCAGAAACCGTGACGGTAAGACTGACAGCGCATTTACAACAATGGTTCTCGAAATCGAGCAGAGAAAGCTTCATGACCAGGCACACAAGGCCGGCATCATCTGCGCGAAGAACGGCAGCCTTATAAGCTTTGACGAGTACACGGAGCTGATGAAAGATCAGTTCTGATCATTTACCGATATACGTCTGATGTCTATGCAGGAAATGTACAGATATCTGAGATGATTTTTATTCACTTGGAACGGTTCTCGTGGTTGAGAACTATTCTCTGCGTATCCACCGGGGACGGTTCTCCCCGGCGAGAACCGTCCCCGGTGGATAACCCGGCACCGATTGCGATACCAATCAGCCTTAGTTCTTTTAAAGAGGAGTTTATATAAATGGAGAAACATTACACCGATAACGGCCCTATGCTCAATGCCTACCCGGACAGCATGGGCGGCAGACTCAGCGACGTAGTAGGCTTCCTGGAGAAGCCGGAGATGGAAGACAGCTTCCAGTCCTTCTACATCCTTCCGAGTATTTTCAACACTGATCTGGACCGTGGATTTTCAGTAATTGACTACAATATCAACCGCGAGATGGGCAGCGAGCAGGACCTTGAGAGACTTCGCGCCCTGGGCATTAACCTGAAGCTGGACTTCATCCTTAATCACGCTTCAGTTCTTTCACCGCAGTTCCAGGATCTCATCAAGAATGGCGAGAACTCAAAGTACGCTGACTTCTTTATCAACTGGAACAAGTTCTGGGAGGGCAAGGGCCAGATGACTTCCGAGGGCTACATCCAGCCTGACGATGAGTACATCAAGGACATGTTCTTCCGTAAGCCGGGCCTTCCTATCCTTATGGTCCGCATGCCCGACGGAAAGGATGTGCCTTACTGGAACACCTTCTATCAGGAGGTTATCTACAAGCGTCCGGATGCCATGGATTTAATGAGTGCCATGGACATCCAGTACCTTGCTGCAGAACGTATCTGTGAGAAGGTTAATGCTGAGCTCGCTGCAGGAAAGAAGCCCGCTGAGATTGACTTCACCGGTTTTGAAGAGTACCGCGACAAGGTTATCGATTACCTTGAGTCAAACCGCAAGTACTTAGGACAGATGGACCTTAATGTTAAGTCTGATCTTGTGTGGGAGCATTATGACAATACTCTCAAGGCCCTTTCAGGCTACGGCGCTTCCATCGTTCGTCTCGATGCATTTGCTTATGCTCCCAAGGAGCCTGGCAAGAAGAATTTCATGAACGAGCCCGACACCTGGGATCTTCTTTCAAAGGTTCGCGAGCTTGCAGACAAGTATCATGTGACACTTCTCCCCGAGATTCATGCAAGCTACGGCGAGAAGGTTTACAAGAAGGTTGCCGACATGGGCTACATGACCTATGACTTCTTCCTTCCGGGACTCCTTATCGACGCCATGGAGAAGAAGAGCGGCAAGGATCTCGCCCGTTGGGCACTGGAGATCGTTAATGACAAGATCCGCACAGTCAACATGCTGGGCTGCCATGACGGAATCCCTCTTCTTGACCTTAAGGGACTTCTTCCCGAGGAGGAGATCCAGAATCTTATCGATACCATCGTGGGAAGAGGCGGTCTCGTAAAGGATCTTCACGGCAAGAAGAACATGTATTATCAGGTTAATGCTACCTACTACAGTGCTCTCGGCGAGGACGATAAGAAGATGCTCCTTGCACGTGCTATCCAGATGTTCATGCCCGGAAAGCCTCAGGTATGGTATCTTGACCTCTTTGCCGGAAAGAATGATCACGAGGCAGTTAAGCGTGCCGGTGCCGCAGGACACAAGGAGATCAACCGTACAAACCTTTCTCCGGAAGAGATGGAGAAGAGACTTGCATCAGATGTTGTTTCAAAGCAGATCGAGCTCCTCAGATTCCGTAACACCTGTCCTGCTTTCTCATTTGATGCAGAGTTCAATGTTGAGACCGATGGCACAAAGATGACCATGACCTGGAAGAACCAGGGCCACACGGCAAGCCTGAAGGTTGACTTCGCCGACTACAGCTATGCCATCACAACAGCATAACATTTTATAACATATCAATCGGTGGCCCCGGGGGGACGGAGTTCCTGGCTCATTTTGTCACAAAAATGAGCCAGGAACTCCGTCCCCCGGGGCCATTCCTGTCGTATTTTACCAATAGTTTATATGTATAAATTTTGAGTTTATTTTATAAAAAGTGCATAAAGCCTATAGACATTAAAAAATGCCGTTATCCTTAAAAACAGGGGATAACGGCATTTTTATACAAAAAATCGCACAAAAAACGATGCCAAATGTTGCACGATATGTACAAAGTTATGTTGTTCGATTGACAGAATTTGTGAATAGCGTTATATTCAAATCACATCAAGTGTCAAGCGGTTGACAGAGCATGACATTAAACAGGTTATTATTTTAGATAAGAGGAGAATATCATGAAAAAAAGCATTAACAAGATGGCTGCATTACTCATGACAGCAGCAATGGTAAGTTCACTTGCAGCATGCGGAAGCAGCACAGCACCTGAGACAAACGCACCTGCCGATACAAAGGCAGCAGAGGCTACAACAGCTGCAGCAGCCGATGGAGAGACAAAGGCAGCAGCTGATACATCAGATCTTGCGGGACAGTCGATCACCATCCTTAACTCAAAGGGTGAGATCCAGACAGCTCTTGAGGAGCTTGCAGGAACATTTACAGAGGAGACAGGCATCAACCTTGAGGTTCTTGCATGCGGAGCAGGTGAGGTTCCTTATACTAAGGTTACTTCCATGTACAGCTCAGGAACAGCACCAACCATGGCTATCCTTGATACAACAGACGTTATCGCACTTGGCGCTGAGTACGGACTTGACCTTACAGATCAGGACTGGAACCAGTATTGCGACAGCATGACAACAAAGATCGACGGTAAGGTTTACAGCTTCCCGTTCTGTGTTGAGGGTCGTGGAATCATTTACTCAAAGAAGTCAATCGAGGATGCTCTCGGTAAGGAATTTGATCCTGCATCCATCAACTCACTTGATTCCTTCAAGGCAATCTGTGAGGAGTTAAGAGCAGCAGGCATGGAGAATCCTGTAGTTCTTTCAAAGGAAGACTGGTCACTCGGTGCTCACCAGCTCGGATATATCTATGATACAAACGACGGAACAACAGCAGGCGCTGACAAGATCATGGCAGCTCTTAAGGATGGTTCTCAGAAGGTTGAGGATTATGAGCGTTTCAACCAGTTCATGGATACAATGGATGTGATCCTTGAGTACAACTACAACAAGGAAGATCCGCTTGGAGCTAACTATGATGAGGATCCTATGCACCTTGTAGAGGGTGAGGCAGCTTTCTGGCCAAACGGTAACTGGGCTTGGCCAAACATTGAGACAGCAGGTGCAACAACAGATGATGAGTATGGCTTCATCCCGTTTGTACTTGGAAATGACACAGCTGATTTCGCTAATACTTCAATGCAGGCTTCACCTACAAAGCAGCTTATGGTTGATGCAAAGCAGTCAACACCTGAGCAGCAGGCAGCAGCTCTTGAGTTCATCAACTGGCTTGTAAACTCCGAGTCAGGACAGCACGGTCTTGTTGAGAAGCTTGCTCTTATCCCTGCATGCTCAAACAACACAGTTGCTCCTCTTGATCCTCTCAGCCGTGATATCGTTGCCAAGATGGCAGAAGGCCACACATATTCTTCAAGCTTCGTAGCTCCTTCAGACCACTGGTCAGTAGTTGGTGCTATCATGCAGAAGTATGTAGCAGGTCAGACAGACCGTGCAGGTGCAGCAGCTGAGATCGATGCTTACTGGCAGGCACAGGCTTAATTAACAGATTAAGCATTATCCATTTGAACACGGTTCTTTTTCCGGGTCGATGGTCATAACGTAAAAGTATATAAAGTTATATATTTAAACATAATTCAGGACATTATCTTCTTGCCGGAATCTTGAAAAACAAGACGGGATGTCAGATATCCTGAGGGGCACGGCTCTTCAGGACAGACATTCCGGAAATTGATGGACCACGGGGGTGTGGACTGGGTTTGTGGACCAGGGGGACGGGGTTGGTGGTCCATTTCCCAATGAAAATGGACCACCAACCCCGTCCCCCGGTCCACATTCTCAGCCCACACCCCTCCGTCGTCTATCGGCTGAACTATTACAAATGTCCTGATTTTTTTGCAGAAAGGCAGATCAATATGAATTCTCTGGGCCGTACAACCGGTGATAAAATCAAAAGTTTTCTTATGTTCGCATTGCCAGGCACTTTCGTTTTCGTTTGTGTAGTTATCATTCCGTTCCTTTACGGATTTTATCTCACATTCACAGACTGGAACGGAGTTGCAGCAGTAAAGAACCTTGTGGGATTTGATAACTATAAAGCACTCATGGCAGATAAGAATTTCTGGAATTCCATGGCACTTACCCTTAAGTATGTGGTTTTTTCGGTTCTTCTTGTTAATGCTTTCGGATTTGTTTTTGCATATTTCCTTTCCGGAAGGATCAAGACCGGTCAGAATGTTTTCCGTGCCGGTTTCTTCACACCTAACCTTATCGGTGGTGTCGTTCTCGGATTTATCTGGCAGTTCGTTTTTTCACAGCTTCTTGTAAAGTTTGGTAAGAATCTCGGTATCGCCATCTTCTCAAAGTCATGGTTGTCCGATCCTACAAAGGCTTTCTGGGCACTGGTCATCGTTACTGTATGGCAGCTCAGCGGTTATATGATGCTTATCTACATCGCCGGTTTCACAGGACTTTCCGAGGATGTACTTGAGGCTGCTTCCATTGATGGAGCTTACGGATGGGCAAAGATGCGCCACATCGTTCTGCCTCTCATGGTACCATCCTTCGTTATTTGTATATTCCTTACTCTTTCAAGAGCATTCATGGTTTACGACATTAACCTTACATTGACGGGCGGTGAGCCTTACGGCAGTACCAAGCTTGTTGCAATGCACGTTTATGAAAAGGCGTTTACCGCAAGACAGTATGGTATCGGCCAGGCCGAGGCTGTATTCCTGTTCTTCGTGGTTGCACTGATCTCGGGACTTCAGGTTTATTTAGGTAAGAAGCAGGAGGTAGAAGCATAATGAGCGAGCAGACCAATGTTACTTCCGCAAACATTTCATCATCACCTAAGGCAGCAGACAGAGTAGGCGGAGTCAATAAACTTATTAAAGATATCATTATCTATATTTTGCTTACCATCGGTGCATTGTTTTATCTTGTGCCTTTCTTCATGGTCATCATCAACTCCTTCAAGCAGAAGAAGGATATCATCAAGGCACCTATGGACCTTATCGGTGCCAGCGGAATGAGCATCGATAACTATGGAAAAGCATTTAAGCAGATGGAGTTCATGAAGGCCTTCGGAAACTCACTTTTCATCACAGGCCTTTCAACACTTGCGGTTATCGTATTGTCTTCCATGGTGGCTTACTACATTGTCCGTGCCAACACAAACCTTGCGAAGGTAATATTTGCACTGATGATCTCTTCAATGATCATCCCGTTCCAGTCCATCATGATCCCGCTGGTATCTATCTACGGTGCAAACCTGGGGCTCCTTAACCATCGTTTATCACTTATCTTCATGCACACCGGATTTGCAATGAGTATGTCGGTGTTCATGTACGCAGGTTTCCTGAAGAGCGGCGTTCCCAAGTCTCTAGAGGAAGCAGCATATATCGATGGCTGTACCAAGATGCAGACCTTCAGAATGATAGTATTCCCGCTTCTTAAGCCAACAACTGCAACACTTGTTATCCTTAATGCGATGCAGTTCTGGAATGACTATCTCCTTCCAAGTCTGGTTCTCGGAAAGAAGCCTCTTTATACACTTCCGCTTTCAACCTACAGCTTCTACGGAACCTACAGCTCAGATTACGGCCTCATCATGGCGGCACTTGTACTTACACTTCTTCCTATCCTTATCCTGTACTTCTTCTTACAGAAGCAGATCATCGCAGGTATGGTTGCCGGTGCGGTTAAGTAAAAAAGAGACCGTTGCCGATAATATAAGGTTTGGTAACTCCGGCCATTTAGTTCGCTTCGCGAAGGCCTGAGCTACATGACAGATTTATATGGAATCTGCCACAAAGAATAAGTATAATAAAAAGCCGGGCATTTTATCTGTCCGGCTTTTTTTAATCAAAGGTGAAGTGAGAGAAAAATGTCAGCAGTACTGACCGTCTCTCCGTGGACGAGCAGGAGGCAGTAGATTCCTTCTGTTCAAAGATAAATATTAAAGGAAATCAATATGGCAACTACATTAAAGGACGTGGCAAAGGAAGCCGGACTGGCTGTTGAGACTGTTTCCAGAGTTCTCAACAACAGAGGCTACATAAGCGAGAAGACAAGAAAAAAGGTATATGACTCCATGGAGAAGCTGGACTACAGACCGAATATGGTTGCCAGGACCCTTTCCAAGGGAAGATCCGATGCAATAGCGGTTATCGTGCCGAACATGGTGCATCCTTATTTTTCACAGATGCTTGGAGAGATAGAGGGTTATGCTTCCGAAAAGCAGTTTCAGGTATATGTCAGCAGCTCTTCCGGAGACCCACAGAAGGAGAAAAACCTTCTTGAGCTTTGTGAGAACAGTCTCGTTGCGGGAGTACTCATTTTCAGTAATCAGGTTAAGCCGGAGACATTAAAGCGATTTGACCTCCCCATCATCACCATAGAGCGTTTCATCGAGGGAGGTACCGGCTGTGTTCTCTGCGATAATTATAAGGGAGGACAGCTTGCGGCCGAGGAGCTTATAAGTAAGGGCTGCAGGAACCTGATCATGCTTGGAAGTGTCAGACTTCGCAAGATGCCTGCGGATATCCGTGAGGATGGTTTTATGGATGTCTGTCGTAAAAAGGGTGTCAATGCAAGAGTCCTCAACAGTAATCCTGAGGAGTTCAAGGACATGGAATACCATGAGAGTATCCTGAAGACTCTTACCGAGTTCCCCGAGACCGACGGTATTTTCTGCAGTTCCGACCTTATTGCGGCTCAAGCTCTGCAGGTGGCGGCAAAGCTTGGCAGGAGGGTTCCTGAGGATCTGAAGATCATCGGTTTCGACGATACTGCGATTTCCAGACTTACAACGCCGCAGATCACAACTATCCATCAGCCCATCAGCGAGATGGCGAAGCTTGCTTTTGACATGATCATCGATACTATTGAAAAAAGAGAGGTTCAGGAGCGTAATGTTCTTGATGTCAGTTTGGTGGCGAGAGGCACCACCTGAGGACGAGCGGTCGGGCATCAGTTTAACGTTTTTAAACTGATGCCCGACCGCTCTGACTTTGATATGCCTATGCGAACTGCTGTTGCAAAAAAACCTTTAAAAAAAGGAAGATATATCTTATACTATTAAGGATTATGGTATTTAATAGGAGATTTTAATGTTTTCATTGATTTCAAATGATATCGGAATTGATCTTGGTACTTCAAGCGTGCTTGTGTATATCAAGGGCAGAGGTGTGGTTCTGAAGGAGCCGGCCGTTGTGGCTGTCAATAAAGACACCGGTAAGGTTATGGCCTATGGCGAGGATGCACGTCTGATGCTTGGAAGAACACCGGAGAATATTGCGGCTGTTCGTCCGTTGAGACAGGGTGTTATTTCGGACTATACATTAACAGAGCAGATGCTCAGGCACTTTATAGACAAGGCTGTGGGCAGACGTACTTTACGTAAGCCCCGTGTATCGGTTTGCATACCTTCCGGCGCAACTGAGGTTGAGAAGAAGGCGGTTGAGGATGCTACCTATCACGCAGGTGCAAGAGAGGTTACCATCATTGAGGAACCTGTGGCAGCAGCCATAGGCGCCGGCATAGACATTAGCAGACCTCAGGGCAATATGATCATTGACATCGGTGGAGGCACTTCCGATATAGCTGTGATCGCTCTTGACGGACCGGTTGTGTCTGAGTCAATTAAGGTAGCAGGAGATGACTTCGATGAAGCCATCATCAGATATATGCGTAAGAAGCATAATCTTCTTATAGGAGAGAGAACTGCGGAGGATATCAAGGTCAATATCGGCTGCGCAAGCAAGAGACCTGAGAATATCACTATGGAAGTGAGGGGACGTAACCTGGTTACGGCACTTCCCAAAACTGTGGTAGTCAGCTCCGATGAGATCATGGATGCGCTTCTGGAGCCGGCAACCATGATTGTAAATGCTGTACATAATGTTCTGGAGCGTACACCTCCCGAGCTTGCAGCTGATATATATGAGAGAGGTATCGTAATGACGGGCGGAGGGGCTCTGCTTTACGGTCTGGACAAGCTCATGCAGGAGAAGACAGGTATCAACTGTGTTCTTGCGGAGGATCCTCTCACTGCTGTCGCCATCGGTACAGGTAAGTTTATCGATATTATAAACAGCGATGACGATGATCTTTAATACTGATGGAAATGATGTGCAGCTCACATTTTCTGAGAGTTGATCATTAAATGCAGAAGTAAAAGGATTGTAAACATGATATATTCTAGGGGTAGCCTTCAGGGGCTGCCCTTTTTATATTAATAATGAAAAGCCGCACATATCTGATAGTTTTCCTAAGTATTAAGTATGAACGAGTTTTTAGTTAATATCATTGAGTAGGAAATAATGCCATACTCCACGCGGCTTTTGAAATTGGCACAGGACAGTGAATATATCGGATTATTATAGAAGGAAGATTGAATTGGAATTTTTTGAGGGATATATAGACCATATTATATATAGAAGTGATTCCACCGGTTACACGGTTATGGTCGGGGTCATGAAGGGTAAGGACTACACCCTGGTGGGGACTGTTCCGGGGCTGGAGGCCGGTGAAAATATCAAGGCCGACGGTCATGAAACCACCCACCAGATTTACGGCACCCAGTTCGTGATCGACAAATACCAGGTGGTGGCTCCCGAGACCGCTGAAGCAGTGGAACGGTATCTCGGCTCCGGTGCCATAAAGGGCATAGGTGCCGCCATGGCTGCCCGCATTGTGAAGAAATTCGGGGACGATACCATGCGTATCATCCAGGAGGAGCCGGAGAGACTTAGTGAAGTCAAAGGCATTTCCAGAAACAAGGCAGTGGATATAGCAGCTTCCGTAAACTCCAAAAGGGATATGCAGGATGCGGTGATGTTTCTGCAGAAGTACGGCATTTCCATCAATATGGCGGGGAAGATATACACGCATTATGGAAATGAAATGTACGATATCATCCGGGATAATCCCTATAAGCTTGCCGAGGATATCGAAGGCATCGGCTTTCGCACCTGTGATGAGATAGCCCGTAATGCCGGTATCAAGGCGGATTCCGATTTTCGTATCGAGTCCGGAATCCAGTATGCACTTTCCATGGCGGAGGGAAACGGACATTGCTATCTGCCGCTCCCGGAGCTTTTGCAGGCCTCCGAGACGCTTCTCAATATCACCATACATGATATAAATCATTATCTTATAGACCTTCAGATGCAGGGAAAGGTCATCGTGAAAAATGCTTCGAAAAAGATGACTCTCGACGATTTCCTTTCGGAGACCGGTATCGGGGAGGTGGTTTTCAATGCTGACGACAGGAACACAGACCCGGATACCAGAGTCTACAGAGCATCTTTATATTACACAGAGCTTCAGGTGGCAACGAAGCTTCAGGAGTTAAACATTGAAGGCGCCGAGGAGCCGGATGAGGAGCTGGAAGAGATCATAGATGAGATAACCGAAAAAGAGGGAATAGAGCTTGATGACCTTCAGAGGAAGGCTGTTTCAATCGCGGTTAATTCCGGTCTTCTGGTCATTACGGGAGGTCCCGGCACGGGAAAGACCACTACCATCAATACTATCATAAAAGTTTATGCCGAAAAGGGTAAAACCATACTTCTGGCTGCCCCCACCGGCAGAGCCGCAAAGAGGATGTCAGAGTCCACAGGCTGGCCTGCTTCCACCATTCACAGACTTCTGGAGTATCAGGGAAGACCTGAGGAGGATGATAAGGAAGGTCTGGAGCAGGTAAGGGGACATTTTGAAAGAGATGATCTGAACCCACTGGAGTGTGATGTGGTCATCATCGATGAGATGTCCATGGTGGATATATTTCTCATGAATTCACTCCTTAAGGCTATACACAAGGGCACCAGGCTTATCATGGTAGGTGACGCCAATCAGCTTCCTTCCGTTGGGGCCGGCAATGTTCTGAGAGACATCATTAGCTCGGGCTGCATACGTACGGTGAAGCTTAATCACATTTTCAGACAGGCCGCAGAGTCCGACATAGTTGTTAACGCCCACAAGATCAATGAAGGCGCAAAGGTGGATCTCGGCAAAAAATCAAAGGATTTCCTGTTTATAAGGAATCCGGGCCCGGACCAGATATTCAGCTCCATCACTGCTCTGGTAACGGACAAGCTTCCGGGGTATCTTGGCGTTGACCCCTTTGAGCTTCAGATCATGACACCTCAGCGTAAGGGTGCTCTGGGAGTTGAGAGGCTTAACCAGCTCCTTCAGGAAAAGCTTAATCCTAAGGACGGAAAGAAACCGGAGAAGGAAATAAACGGTACCCTTTTCCGCCTTGGGGACAAGGTCATGCAGGTGAAGAATGACTACAACCTCATATGGGAGATAAAGGGCAGATTCGGTATCCCCATCGAAAAGGGTGAGGGTGTGTTCAACGGAGACATTGGCATCATAACGGAGATCAATAATTTTGCCCAGACCCTCACGGTTCAGTTTGACGACAGATTCGTTGAGTATGAGTTCAAGCAGTGCGACAGCCTGGACCTGGCCTATGCCATCACCATACATAAGTCCCAGGGCTCGGAGTATCCTGCGGTGGTTATCCCCATGTACCAGGGCCCGCAAATGCTTATGAACCGCAATCTTCTCTACACTGCGGTAACCAGAGCCAAAAGGTGTGTGTGCCTGGTTGGGAACCCGCAGATATTTGAGCAGATGATAAACAATGAATCCGAGGCAAGGAGATATTCATCCCTAAAGGAGAGGTTGCAGGAGATAAAAGATGCAGGGAACTAATGAATCGGTTATGGTGAGGAGAGAGTTCGGGGAAGGTGGATTTTCTGAAAGAACACAGGAGTTAAAAGGAAACAATCTATCGAAAACCCGGTCGGAAAAAGGATGTACACCTGAAAAAATCAGATCAGGGAAAGACTCTGATCAGCGGTTCTGCGATGGATTGAAGGCTAAAGTGACTGAGCTTTTGTTCCCGAGAAAGTGCCCCATCTGTGAGGATATAGTGTCACCCAGGGGAGAACTTATATGTCCGGAATGTATCGGCCGCATTCACTTCATCACAGAGCCTGTTTGCAAGGTCTGCGGCAGAGAAATCGTGTCGGAAGAAGAGGAACTTTGCAGCAACTGCAAACGCCACCGGTTCAGTTTTGAGTACGGCTACGCCCTCATGAACTACAGCGATGAGGTTGCCCATTCCATCTCGAGAATAAAATATACCGGTGCAAGGGAGTTCCTTGACTATTATGGAAAGAAAGCAGTGGATCTTTACGGAGATCGGATAAAGAAGATGGGCGTGGATGCCATCGTTCCCATTCCGGTCCATAAGTCGAGACTCAGAAAGCGCGGCTACAACCAGGCGGCAGTTCTTGCTGAGGTTATGGGGAAAGCTCTGGGGATACCTGTCTACGAGGAGGCCCTGAACAGAAATAAAAAGACCGCAGCACTAAAGGAACTTAATGCTGCGGAAAGACTTAAAAATCTGACGAGTGCATTTTACTCGGGCTTTATCCCGCGAGACCTGCACTCAGTATTGATAGTAGATGACATTTTCACCACCGGCGCAACCCTTGAGGCCGCCAGCCGCTGCCTGAAAGAAGCCGGCGTGGAAAAGATATATTGCTTCGCCCTGGCCATAAAGGCGGACGGATAATAGAAACAGTAAAGCCGGCTCCGTCTGTGCTCCGGCTGGCCCATTGCAATTACCCTTCTGTCCAGTAGTCCCTTGCGAGATCAATGAGGTTTCTCATAGGCTCTGACAGATATTTATCTTTGCGGTAAACGGCATAGGCATTCATTACGGGGTGGGTCTTCAGTTTTATGAGACGCACATCATCCGGAATCTCAACATGGTGTGAAGCTCCGATAAGAGCGGCACACTCATCCGCTGCTACAAGAGCCAGCTCATAGTTGATACCCTCGGCGTCCATATATACATCAGGCTCGAAGCCTGCCTGTTCAAATACCATCTCGGAAACATAACGCTCGGTTGAGTCCTTCGGTCCGAGGAAGAAAGGAACATCCTTGAACTTCTGGATATCGATAACCTCTGTGCCGTCCTCCTCGGTTTCGATCTCATTAACAAGAGGATTTGATGAAGCAACGGCCAGCACCATTTCCACATGACTCAGGAATTCATACTGAAGACGGTAGTTCTGCTTGTCACCCATGAGGATGATACCGAGATCGATGGTACCGTTCTTTACCAGCTCCTGGGCCTTCAAACCCTTCATGATGTTAAGCTGGAGCTTAACTGTAGGATTCTGCTTGTGGAACTGACGGTAAATGGAAGTCATCATATAATCGGCTTCGATACCTGCCGCTCCGACGGCGATTTCTTCATTATGAAGCTTTGCAATGTCGGAGATCCTTGAGTAACAGTCCTTCTTCATGGCTATCATCTTCCGGGCGGTGTCCACATAGATCTTGCCGGCTTCGGTGATGGCCCATTCATTTCCTCTTCTATAGAAGAGTTTGGTTCCGAGCTCTTTTTCCAGATTGAGAAGCTGAAGATTAAGCGCGGGCTGGGAAATAAAAAGCTTGTCTGCGGCGCGGGTAATGTTTTTTTCTTCTGCGATACGTATGATATTTTCAATTCGACGTAGATCCATGGTGTGCCTTCCTATTAAGATGTATAGAGTGATAATGTAGACGCCGGAACAGGTTTGAAAGCTCCGGACCGTAACATTACTTTGTTACGCTTACTAGATAGTATATAAAGTATTATAATTATAATCAATTACAAATGTGATAATCACTAAAAATTTTAAATAACGAAAGGTTTTGGCGTTTTGCTTGACGATATCGGGACTACATGGTATAGTTTGCACGTAAACAAGGGGCTCAGCCCTATTTTTTATGCACTAATTTCGTAGTCATGCGGAGTTAAGAATCATTGGAGGTGAACAGCCGTGCGCACAAAGATTATTTTAGCATGTACAGAATGTAAGCAGAGAAATTACTTCACGACTAAGGAAAAGAAGAACCATCCTGACAGAATGGAAATTCGTAAGTATTGCAGATTCTGTAAACAGCACACGCTTCATAAGGAGACAAAGTAATGGACGAGAAGAAGAGTTCCGGTTTAGAGGGCTTCTTCAAGGGTCTTAAGACGGAATTTAACAAGATTATTTTCCCGAACAGACAGACCGTTATAAAGGAGACTACAGCTACAATAGTTGTAGGTTTACTTATAGGAGTTGTTATCGCAGTTCTTGATCTTATCATGAAGACAGGACTTGGCTTTATACTTAAGTAAAGGGGATATCGATGTCAGAGACAAATTCTGCAGCTCGTTGGTATGTAGCTCATACCTATTCAGGCTACGAGAACAAGGTCAAGATGGATCTGGAAAAGACCATCGAAAACCGTGGTCTTCAGGATCTCATTCTTGAAGTCAGCGTTCCGATGCAGCCGGTCATTGAAATGAAGAACGGCGTTGAGAAGAAGACTGATAAGAAAATGTTCCCGGGCTATGTTCTTGTAAATATGGTCATGAATCAGGAAACCTGGTACGTTGTGAGAAATACACGTGGCGTCACCGGATTTGTTGGCCCCGGATCAGAGCCAACGCCTCTTTCAGAAGAGGAAATCATAAGCCTCGGCTATAGAAAGTCAGAAGTGCTTGTGGATTTCGCATTGGGAGATACAGTATCTGTTATTTCCGGAGCATGGAAGGATACAGTAGGTGTCATCAGCGAGATCAATGATCAGAAGAAGACCGTTACCATCTCAGTTGAGATGTTCGGCAGAGAAACTCCTGTAGAGTTATCCTACGGAGAAGTTCAGAAACTCAGATAACAAAGTATGGGAGGGTTAGCGAATAGTTCGTCTACCCCGTAATTACCACAAGGAGGTGCCATAATGGCAAAGAAGGTAGAAGGTTATATCAAGTTACAGATTCCAGCTGGTAAAGCAACACCGGCTCCACCAGTAGGTCCTGCTCTTGGACAGCATGGTGTAAATATCGTTGCATTCACAAAGGAGTTCAATGCAAGAACAGCTAACGAGGGTGACGTTATCATCCCTGTAGTTATCACTGTTTACGCTGACAGAAGCTTCAGCTTCATCACAAAGACTCCTCCTGCAGCAGTTCTTATCAAGAAGGCTTGTAAGCTTCAGAAGGCATCAGGCGAGCCTAACAAGAACAAGGTTGCTACAATCAGTAAGGCTGATCTTCAGAAGATTGCAGAGACAAAGATGAAGGATCTTAACGCTGCATCACTTGAAGCTGCTATGTCTATGATCGCTGGAACATGCAGATCTATGGGCGTTGAAGTAGAGAAGTAATAGGGAGGTCAACTGATTATGAAAACAGGTAAGAGATAT
>JAILDF010000099.1 GCA_024689585.1 Oribacterium sp. | reverse complement strand
TATCGCCTATGGTCTCAGCCTCGGCCGCACCGCTAAGTTCCCGAGAAATGCCATCGCCTTCAAATGGAGTGACGAACAGGCGGAAACCACCCTTCGTGAGGTGGAGTGGTCACCAAGCCGTACCGGACTCATCAATCCGGTGGCTATCTTTGACCCCGTGGAGCTGGAAGGCACCACCGTTACCAGAGCAAGCCTTCACAATATTTCCTATTGTGAAGACATGGATCTGGGAATCGGCGACAGGGTGACTGTTTATAAAGCAAACATGATCATTCCGCAGATCGCGGACAATCTCACAAAAACCGGCGGACTTCAGCCCCCGAAGATGTGTCCGGCATGTGGTCACGAAACCGAGATCCGCATGGACAATGAGGCAAAGTTCCTGTACTGCAGGAACCCCGAGTGCCCGGCCAAGAAGATAAAGAATTTCTCCCTGTTTGTAAGCCGTGATGCCCTTAATGTTGACGGCCTCAGCGAGCAGACTCTGGAAAAATTCATTGGCCACGGATTTATCCATACCTACAGCGACGTTTTCCATCTCGACAGATACCGTGATGACATCGTTTCCATGGAGGGCTTCGGCGAGAAGAGCTATGACAATCTCACAAAGGCCATCGATAACTCCAGGAATACCGAGCTTTACAGACTGATCTACGGTCTCGGCATCGCAGGTATCGGTCTCGCCAATGCTAAGGTCCTGTGCAGATTTTTCGGCCAGGACATTGACAGACTCCGTAAGGCTACAGTGGAAGAGCTTCTGGAGATCGAAGGCATCGGACAGGTGCTTGCGGAGAACATAGTAAAGTACTTCGGCGATGAGAAAAAAATGGAAGAGCTTCAGGGCCTTCTGCAGGAGCTTACCATCGAGAAGCAGGATCAGGAGGATGATACTCCGAAGACACTTGAAGGAATGTCTGTGGTCATCACCGGCTCCCTTACACATTTCTCAAACCGCAAGGAACTTCAGGATCTTATCGAAAAAGCCGGCGGCAGAGCGGCAGGTTCAGTTTCCGCGAAAACCGCTTACCTCGTGAATAACGATATTACTTCAACCTCCGGCAAGAATAAGAAAGCGAAGGAGCTGGGAGTGCCGATAGTGACCGAGGAAGAATTCCTGAAGATACTCGGGATACAGTAAAAGATGTATAACAGGAGATTTACATGGTTTTTAACTCTTTGGGATTTCTGATATTTTTCCCAATTGTGCTGATCATATATTATATAGTGCCCAAGGGATTTCAGAATATCTGGCTGCTTCTTGCCAGCTACTGGTTCTACATGAGTTGGAATCCCAGGTACGGGTTGTTGCTTTTGTTGTTTACTGTATTCACATATATATGTGGACTTGCTTTGGGGAAATATTCAAAGAAAGACAGAGAGGATTTGCAGGAGAGCAGAGAAGTGAAATATGACTCTCGTTCCGAATCCGAAGTTGATCATGTGAAGCCTTACCAGGGAACTTTGGGATCTCAGGATGAAACAGGGGAAAGCAGTATATCCATGGTAAGCCGGGTGAATTCCGAGGTGAGTAGCGGGATAGAAACCGACCTCAATATGGAGCAGGGGATTTCGAAACGGAAGGGAATCCTGACATTCGCCCTGATCGTGGTGTTCGGTCTCCTGGCGTTTTTCAAGTATACTAACTTCCTGCTGGACAATGTCTCCGGCCTGTTTGCACGGCTTTCCATAAATATGCCGGTGAACCATTTCGACATCGTGATGCCCGTTGGCATTTCCTTCTTCCTTTTTCAGTCGGCGGGGTACCTCATAGACATTTACAGGGAAAAGATTCCGGCTGAGAAAAACTTTATCAACTACGCCCTTTTCGTCAGCTTTTTCCCTTCCATCCTCTC
Source organism: Oribacterium sp. (assembly GCA_024689585.1). GTDB lineage: Bacteria > Bacillota > Clostridia > Lachnospirales > Lachnospiraceae > Oribacterium. The sequence goes on along the minus strand of JAILDF010000099.1, from coordinate 1,746 downwards.
CGGACCCATCGGTCGGGCACCGGCGCTGCTTCCGCAGTACCTAAAGCCAAGGAGCTTTGACTGGGACAGAGTGAGCGAAGGCTTTCTTCTCATGCTCTGGGGATTTTTCATGAAGCTGGTGATTGCGGACCGGGCAGCGATATTTGTGAACAATGTTTACACCGGGTACCATAACATTTACGGCTCAGCCATAGTGGCAGCCACAGTGATATATGGAATCGAGATTTACTGCGATTTCTGCGGCTACTCGACTATCGCCATAGGAGCTGCAAGAATGCTTGGCATTCGTCTCATGGAGAATTTCAATTGTCCTTACTTCAGCGTTTCGGTTCAGGACTTCTGGCGCCGTTGGCATATTTCTTTATCCAGCTGGTTCAGGGATTATCTGTATTTCCCTTTGGGCGGTAGCCGCTGCAATCTACTCAGGCGCTACTTCAATATCCTGGTGGTATTCATAGTCAGCGGTCTCTGGCACGGAAGCCAGTGGAGCTACATTGTCTGGGGTGCACTTAACGGAATTTACCAGATCATCGGAAGCCTCCTTCTTCCTATAAGAACAGGGGTACTGAGGGCTTTGGGTTTCCAAAAAGATGTTCTTGATCTGAAGAAGAATCCTGCCATGGGTGGCAGCCTGAAGGTATATGAATCCCAAGAAAATGCAAAAAAACCCGGGATAGAAAAGCTTGAAATTGATAAGATTGGGATGGTAAAACCCGAGACGGAAAAGCTTGAAATGAAAAAGCTAGGGATGGAAGAGTCCGGAATAGAAAAGCCTGGAATGGACAAGTCTGGAATAGATAAACCTGGAATGTACAAACCTGGAATGGGAAAGCTCGGCTTCAGGAATTTCAAGATGACTCTTCTGAAACTACTCAGGATCCTCATCACCTTTTGTCTAATAGATTTTGCTTGGCTCTTTTTCAGAGCAGCAGGACTCAGAGACGCCGTGCTGATGATCAGGCAGATACTTTGTGACTTCGGTGCGTCACAGTTCAGCCTCGAGTACATTTATACTCTGGGACTTGATATGAAGAACTTCTGGCTGTTGATCATCGCCACCGGCATTCTTTTCATCGGAGATTTTATAAAGTACCATGGAAGTTCCGTAGGCAGATGGGTACTTCAGAGGCCAATGATTCTTCGGGAGTTTATCATTGCCCTGTTTATTTTGTTTATCCTGTTCTTTGGAATCTGGGGTAATGCTTACAACGCGTCAAGCTTTATTTATTTTCAGTATTGATAGGTTGTTTCGTTCTTATGATTACAGAGAAGAGACAGAGAAACTTCCTGACAAGTGGTGTATGTTTGACTCACTATGTAGTTTGCAAAAAAGCACATGTAAGTATTAAGCTGATTGAAGCATAAAGTATGATTATGGTTTTGATTGATTGACCGGCAGAAGATAATTGATAAGAATCTTAGTTGCACCGGAATATCAGTTTTATATTTGGGATTAGAGAATGAAATTATTCAAACGGGTTCTTTCCATTCTTCTGGTGGTTATCTTTGTGGCCGGAGGCATTTGCCTCGCAGACAAGGTGACTGAAAGAACGGTGAGCCGCCAAAAATATATTAAGTATTTTTCCGAACAAAAAGAATATGATGTACTGTTCTACGGTTCCAGCCATGTGCTGAGCGGACTTCAGCCTATGGAGATTTGGGATAAGTATGGCATCACCAGCTATAATCTGGCGGGGCACGCGGCATCCCTCGGAATGTCCTACTGGGTGCTTCGGGAGAGCCTCC
>JAILDF010000069.1 GCA_024689585.1 Oribacterium sp. | reverse complement strand
ATAGTGAGGGAGGGCAGCATTGGGACCATAGGCCGAAATAGTGGTGAAGCTTGGCTCGATATATCCCTCCTGTTCTTTGCGGAGGTTTTCAAGAACAATTGCGCTGTTCCACTCATTAAGTTCGTCGGATCCGAGAATCTCCCGGGTCTCATCTGTGAGATTACCGGACTCATTAAAGGCATGCTTCATGAAGTAAAGGTACTTTGTGATAGCCACGCCATCCTTGATATGTGCCTTTTTCATATTTTCAATCTCAGTCGGATTTTTGCATGCCTTCCATTTTGAGGTGGGCAGCATTTCCTCTGCGATCTCCATGCTGTCGTGAAGATCCGAAATGGTCTCAAAATTTGTTTTTCCTTTCTCGAGAAGAACAGTCATATCTCTGAGAGTCTTTACATCCTCATAGAAGCAGTCGTAATCCTTGAGACTCACATTGATCTCTGAAAGATATCTAAGTACAGTATCATCAAAGCAAGCCAGATTTCCATAAAGGACAGCATTGTCCATATAAACGATAATGTAGGAAAGGAAAACCGGATTGCAGGGGATATCATCAGCTCTCAGGTTAAGGAGCCAGGCAATGTCATCGAGACTTGTGATGATATGAAGTGCGGCTCCATGCTCCTGCATGCAGGCTCTTAAATCCTTAAGCTTTTCGCCTGCGCTTTTTCCTGTAAATTTTTCTTCAAGTATCCATACCTTTGATGCGGCAAGTGCAGGTCTTCCGGCCCAGACATTACCCACCATATCGGCTCCTGTGGAGAGGGAAGCATTTTTTGCGGAAAGCTTTTTCTTAAGTGAATCACCATGTTTGAAATCCACGCATCTTCCGTCAAAGCCCAGCACACCGCCTTCGGGGGTTTTCTCAAGGAGATAGTCATCAAGAGAGGGAACTCCGGGCTGCCCCATTTTCATGAGGTCAATGTCTCTGCCCGCCATCTCCTTCTCTGCCTGTATGAAATATCTTCCGTCAGTGAATAAGGCAGCACTGTCCATGGTGACAACCATATTTCCTTCACCTGTGAAGCCTGAGAGGTAGTGGATGGCCCTAAAGTGATCTCCTACATATTCACTTTGATGAAAGTCATCGGTTGGGATCAGATATACGTCCACTCCGGCTTTCTTCATTTCTGATCTGAGGTTTTCAAGTTGTTCGTTCATGTAAAATTCTCCATATTATATTAATCCAAAATGAACCAAAGCATTTTTTATTCCGTCTTCATCGATTCTGTCCGTGATGTAATCCGCAACGGCTTTTGCTTCATCCTGGGCATTACCCATGGCAACACCGACATTCACCATCTTCAGCATTTCGATGTCGTTCAGGCTGTCTCCGAAGGCATAGGTATCTTTTTTATCGATACCGAAGTGCTCGCATAAGCGGTCAATGCCTCTGGCTTTACTGTATTCGGCTTCCACAACATCGGCACCAAAATTCTTTGAGAAGAGCATGACACTAAGCTCGGGGAATGCATCCTGAAGGACAAAGCTTTTTTCTCTGCTTCCATAGAAAGCGAGAGACCTTACGGGAAGGTTCAGAAGCTCCCAGGGATCCTGAAAGTTTCTTCCCTGATATATGCCGTAGTAGTTTTTGTCGAACCACAGGACCTCTTCATGATTTATGAAGTAATCCATTTCGTTTATTCTGCATCCTATCGGAAAATCCGCTTCAGAACAATATGTGAGAAGCCTCCTGAGAAGGTCCTTATCCATGATACGGTCCATGAGGACATTATCCTTTACCTCAACCATAGTGCCGTTCATATGCACCAAGGCATCGGGGTCAACTTCCCTGAGATATCCGATGGACATGTTGTTCTTCATGTCACGGCCCGAGGCGATGATCACGAGATAGTCATTGTTCTTGAGCTTCTCAATGCTTTCAAGTGTGGAAGGTGTGATCTTCCAGGTATTGTGATCCAGTAATGTATGATCAAGATCAAAGGCAACGAGGCCTTTGTATTTTTTGTTATTTGACATAAAAACTCTTTCTAAAGGCTAAAAAACAGGAACGCTCTTATTGTAGCACAAGATTACGGTTATATTCTTCTTTACTTCTTATGTCTTTGTTAGAAATATTCTATTCTGATTAATGCCTCAAACAATAGAAACATTTTAACCGCAAATGAGCATATAAAAGGAATACCGCAAATCAAACGGTACTCCTTCTACAGTTAAAGCTTATTCTATTTTTAAATTCCGGGTTTATGATTGAGAAAGATACTACTCCTCTTCTATCATTTCTATCACCATTTTATCCATGGTATCGGAGTATTCCTTTTTGTAATGAAGGGCACTTAGTCCTGCATTTAAGGCCCCTTCCACATCCTTCTTTAGGCTGTCGCCTATCATAAGAATGTTTTCTCTATCTACATTAAATTTACGTACAAGCAGATCATAAGCTGATGGGGAAGGTTTTTCAGCTCCTGCCTCCTCACTGGTCACAAGCACCTCTATATAATCTTCAAGTCCTAAACGTGCTATCTTTCTGTGCTGTATATGGGCAGTGAGATCTGTCAGCATGCCGATTCTGATGTCATGCTCTTTAAGATATTTCATAAGAGGAAGAACGTATGGAAAAGGCTTCATATTATCGAGAATGGAGTTCCAGTAAACATCATACAGCTCAAGAGCGCCTTTGGCAGGGTACTGTCCCAAATCCTCCAGAAACTTCTGCATATAAAGTATTCTATTATGGGAAGCCGCAACATTTTCACCTAAGGATTTTTTTACGGCAGCTCTTGCTGCATCAAACCTCTGTTTAAATTCTTCAGGGCTTAATGAATACTTGTCACATGCAAAATTGCAAAGCTCCGTAAGAGCGGTTTTTTCACATCCGCTGTAATCATAAATCGTATTATCAATGTCAAAGGCTATTGCTTTTATCATAAGTTTCTCCTGTTTGTTATTAAAAGCTGTCCGATAAAATGTCGGACAGCTTTTGCTAATTAGATTTCAATTTAATTCAGTTCTTCACTTCTCACAATGGTATCGCAGTACATGCATCTGTAAAGCGCCTTTGTGCGGTCAACGATCTTGAAGACATGAGGAAGCTCTTGCTCGATAGAGATGATGCATCTCGGGTTCTTGCACTTAAGAACATTGGTAAGAGTCTCGGGAAGCTGAAGTGTCTTTTTGTCTACCCGTATTCCGTTCTTAATGTAGTTTACAGTTATACCCGGATCGATATATCCAAGCACATCCAGGTCAATGTCAAGATCTTCAGAGATCTTCACGATATCCTTTTTGCCCATTTTACGGGAGGAGCAGTTCTGTATGAGGGCCACCTGTGAATCAAGCTTATCGAGGTTCAGGTATTTATATACCATCATTGCTTTACCGGCTTCGATATGGTCAAGTACTATTCCATTTTCAATTCCATCTACTGTCATCCTATGCCTCCTTACTTATCAAGACCTAAAAGGAATAAAATCAGAGCCATGCGCATCTGCTTTCCGCATAAGGTCTGGTAGAAATATTTAGCTCTTTCATCTTTGTCCACAGCCACTGAAATCTCGTTTACTCTTGGGAGCGGGTGAAGTATAGCCATGTCAGGCTTTGCGTTCCTGAGCTTTTCCGGAGTCAGGATGTAGATATCCTTCAAACGGAGGTAATCCTCTTCGTTAAAGAAACGCTCCTTCTGAACTCGTGTCATGTAAAGTATGTCAAGCTTGGGAATCGCCTCTTCAAGGGAGGTTGTTTCTTCAAACTCCACTCCCGCTTCCTTCAGCTTATCAAGCTCATACTCAGGGATCTTAAGCTCTTCCGGTGAGATTAGGATGTACTTGTTGTCGGGATAGCGGAGCATCGCATCTATAAGTGAATGAACTGTACGACCGAACTTGAGGTCACCGCAAAGTCCCAGGGTAATGCCGCTGAGGGAACCTCTGGTTCTCCTGATGGTAAGTACGTCTGCAAGTGTCTGGGTCGGATGGAAATGTCCACCGTCACCGGCATTGATGAATGGCACTGTGGTATGCATAGAGGCAACCACAGGGGCACCCTCCTTGGGATGACGCATTACCATAATGTCTACATAGTTTGACATTACGGAGATTGTATCGGCTACGGATTCGCCTTTTGCGGCGCTGGAGCTTGAGGCTCCCGCAAAGCCAAGGATCTGTCCGCCGAGGGCCAGCATGGCGGACTCAAAGCTGAGTCTCGTTCTGGTGGAGGGCTCGTAGAAAAGTGTTGCTAACTGTTTGTGAGCGCATTTGTCCTGATATTTTTCTGGATTCTTTTCGATATCATCGGCAAGGTCCATGAGATGATCGATTTCCTCAACTGTGAGGTCCAGAATGTTTATAATGCTTCTGGGGGTTGGTTGCATGATTTTATCTCCTTCTGACATGTATTTGTATACCGGCCGGGAAATACAAGGCATGTGCGCCGGCCCACGAGATTGAAAGTACATCCTGCTTGGAATGTACGCACCCGATCACACTTACGTGTGTCGTGTACGTACATTCCAAGCAGTCTGTTCTTTCAACTCGCAAGCCTAGGCACCCATCCCTTGTATTTCCCTACATTTCTTAAAAATTTAATTTCTCCATGACTCATCCGAAGGGTTATCGCGGAACTTTAAGAGTCGCGCTTCATCTTCGGGTTTAATATAATTCTCCTGAACGGCAACCTTTACAAGTGTGTCAAGGTCGCAGAGGGAGGTGTTTTCAATGTTTGCTTCTTTGAGGCGGTCGATGCCTTTTTTCATGCCGTAGGTGAAGATGGAGATGATTCCAAGGACGTCGGCTCCTGCTTCACGAAGGGGATTTACACAGTCAAGTACAGAGCCGCCGGTGGAGATGAGGTCTTCGATAACGACAACTTTTTCTCCTTTTTCGAGGCGGCCTTCGATCTGATTTTTGCGGCCGTGATCTTTTGCGGAGCCTCTTACATAGCCCATGGGAAGTCCGAGAATGTCGGCTGCTATGGCTGCATGTGCGATGCCGGCGGTGCTGGTTCCTTCAAGGGCTTCTGCCTCTGGATAGAGCTCTTTTACCTTGTCTGCGATGGCGTGCTCTATGAGTGTACGTACCTCCGGGTAGCTGAGTACCAGTCTGTTGTCACAGTAGATTGGGGATTTAATTCCTGATGCCCAGGTGAAGGGATCATCCGGTTTTAAAAATACAGCCTTGATGGATAAAAGTCCCTTTGCGATTTCTTCTTTAGTTGCCATGTTGTTCTCTCCTTTATGAACATCTGACAATTATCACTGTCAGGTGAGTGTCTTTGTTGATTTCTCTTATTTTCCAATGTCGAAGGATGATCCGACGTCATCCTTGCGGTTACATAAACGGTCAGTCAAAAGCTCTTACTTCAGCCGACGAAATCCTTCATTGCTCTCTCGTATGCTTCAACGGGATCAGCCGCTGCTGTAATGGACCTTCCCACTACTATATAGTCGGAACCAATCTCCTTTGCCTTTGCAGGTGTTGTGACTCTTGACTGATCACCTACAGCGTCGCCTGCAAATCTGATGCCCGGAGTTACTGTCATGAAGCTGTCGCCTAACGTTTCGTGAATGCTTCCTGCCTCGAGAGGTGAACATACTACACCGTCCAGTCCTGCGGCTTTTGCATTTTCGGCATACTTCACAACCACATCCTTTATGGGCTGATCGATGAGAAGCTCGTTTGTCATGGTCTCCTGGGAGGTTGAGGTAAGCTGTGTGACAGCAATGAGAAGCGGTCTTGTACCGTCTTCTCTTGTAAGTCCTTCAACCGCAGCCTGCATCATTTTGATGCCTCCGCTTGCGTGAACATTAGTCATATCTACACCAAGGTCACGAAGGGACTGCATACCGCCTTTTACGGTGTTTGGAATGTCGTGAAGCTTCAGATCCAGGAATATCTTGTGGCCTCTGTTTTTGATTTCCTTTACTATACTTGGTCCCTCTGCGTAAAAAAGCTCCATTCCTATTTTTACAAAGGGCTTTCTTCCTGTGAATTTATCAAGGAACTCATAAGTCTTTTCAGCGCTTGGAAAATCCAGCGCGATGATCACATCTTTTCCCATAATATCTCCATTTCTCCGGTCTTATTCAGACGGTATTTGCTCAGTTAGTATCTTGATATTTAAAATCCGGTTTTACGATATTTGAAATCCATCAACTTAGCTCAATTCAATTAAGTCTATTGAATAGCCAATCGCTGCTTATTTACTATTCCACACATCCTATGATGTCGCTTAACTTCTCGATCTTAAGCTCTCCCAGCAATTCCGGAAGCTCCTCGATGATTTTCTGACAGGCAAAGGGATCCACCAGATTTGCGGCACCCACTTCAACCGCACTGGCTCCGGCCATCATCATTTCAACCACATCCTTTGCACTTGAAACACCGCCCATTCCGATAACAGGAATGTTTACGGCCTTACTTACCTGGTAAACCATTCTCACTGCCACAGGGAAGATAGCCGGTCCCGAGAAACCGCCCATCTTGTTGTGAATCACCGGCTGACGGCGCTTAATGTCTATCCTCATGCCAAGAAGTGTATTGATAAGCGCAAGTCCGTCCGCTCCGGCATCCTCTGCCGCCCTGGCGATGGATACGATATCCGTAACATTGGGACTAAGCTTAATGTAGACGGGCTTTTTTGCTACCTTTTTAACTTCTCTTGTGACTTCCGCCACATTATCACTGCTGGTTCCGAAGGCCATTCCGCCGCCGTGAACATTGGGGCAGGAAACATTAACCTCAAGGATACCTACCTCAGGCACCTCGCTCATGGCCTCTGCAAGCTTTACGTATTCAGGGACGCTGAAGCCGGAAATGTTGGCGATGAGGGGTTTATGGAAATGTTTCGCAAGCTCGGGAATTTCGTGTTTGATGACTTCCTCCATGCCCGGATTCTGAAGTCCTACGGAGTTGATCATGCCCTGATAGCACTCAGCTATACGGGGGAGCTCGTTGCCGTATCGTTCGTCAACTGTTGTTCCTTTGAAGGAAATGGATCCAAGTATGTCAAGGTCGTAAAGATCCCAATACTCTTTTCCGAACCCGAAGGTTCCTGATGCCGGGATCACGGGGTTACTGAGTTTGATTCCGGAAAGCTCCGTTGTTAAATCTACCATGCAATCTCCTCCATCATGAATATCGGTCCATCCTTGCAGACACGTTTATATCCGTTCTTTGTCTTTTTACTGCAGCCCATGCAGGCTCCGAAGCCGCAGCCCATCCGGGTTTCAAAACTGAACTGTCCGTCCTTAACCACGTTGTAAACTGCCTTCAGCATTGGCTCAGGTCCGCAGCAAAGCGCATAGTCATGGTCTCCGATGATGTCTGTAACGAAGCCCTTGGCGCCATAGCTGCCATCTACAGTTGCTATATTTACAGGCACGCCCAATGCCTTGAATTCGGCCTCATAGAAGACATCGGACTTTGTGTTGAAGCCGAGAGCCACATAGGGGGTGATGCCCATCTGCTTGAGGCATTTTGCCAGAGCGTACATTGGCGGAACTCCGACTCCGCCCCCTGCAATAACAGGATTCTTTGGAATCTTCCGGAGGTCATAGCCGTTTCCCAGACCTGTGAGGACATTAATGTAGTCTCCCGGTTCCATGTAGCTCATATCTTCGGTTCCCTCACCCACAACTTTATATATCAGGGTAAGTCTGTTCTCAGACCAGTCGCATACCGATATAGGTCTTCTGAGAAAACGTCCCGGTATTTTAATGTCTACAAATTGTCCGGGTCTGGTGATATCGCTTGTGTCACCGTCCAATGTCATCTTAAAGATGTCAGCAGTAAGAGCTTCATTGGTCAGTATCTTGAACTCAACATCCTTCATTTACATCTCCTGACTTTGTTCATTTTCATAGATATGCCCTTTTTACGGTAAAAAAATACCAGCCTCAAACAAATGAAATAACATTTGTCGAGTCTGGAATATTAAACAAACCGTTCATGTCATAAACGGCACTTCTATGAATAGTATCTGTGAATTTCTTGAAAATAAATAAAAGAACCGGAAAATCAAAAATATAAATATCAGAGACCACAGGGCCTTTTCTATCTATATTTTGGGTCTTAAGAAGAGTTGTCATAATTCCTCCCAAAAGTGGTTTCCAAGTTCTGAGATAATATAACATAAGGATGATGTAATGGCAAGGGTGGATTTACACTAAAGGCCGGCCTAAGCAGGAGGTCATCCATTTAAAAACGGGTCACTGCGGCGGAAAAATCGAAAACAGTCCCGTAAGTGGCTCTAGGCCCTCGCCAAAGAAAGAATCCTGACGGATTCTTTTGAATCGCTCAAAGCCGCGCGGCTCCCAAGATTAAAAAACAAATCTTGGGCAGCAATGTCAGATATTTTCTTTATGAAAAATCTGACTTGGCGAGGGAGCTAAGGAAAAGGGAACCAAGAGCCACTAAGGGGAACTGTTTTGATTTTTCACGTCCTCGCTCAACGTTTTTAAATGGATGACCTCCTGCTCAGGCCTACACATTCTCGGGGTGAACTTTTACTCGTCCCAACCCTCACGTGGCATGATGATCATCATTTCAACAAATCTTTCTTCGGGAGTAAGGTTGACATCGTCTTTATGTGTTACTTCCGGGAGGTCATTGGTGTCGGCGAGCTCCAGCTGGATCCAGTCGATGGCATTGGCTCTGGCATCAGCTAGTGCTTCGTCTTCCGTGGCTCCGTCTCCGAAGCACTGGTCGAGATCAAAGTACTCTACGCGGTATCCTCCTTCCGGTTTTTTATATAATTTAGCCGGGTAATAAAATGTCATGTTATGGTTAATCCTCCTTGCCAAACCGTTTACGGAATTTATGCGGGGTTTCTCCGGTTACGGACCTGAATATCTTTATAAAATTACCGATATTATGGAAGCCGCACTCTTCTGCAATCTCATAGACATGAGTATCTGTGTCTTTGAGAAGTCTGGCAGCCTGTTCAACACGATATCTGTTAATATAATCAAGGGGTGACACACCTGTCACGCTTCCGAAAAATCTTATAAAGTACTGTTCGTTAAGTCCCGTAAGTTCCGATAAATTTCGTATATAAAGCTTCTCTTTATAGTGTTCTCTTATGAATATGATCGAATCCTTAATGGCCTTAACCTGCTTTTCCGTATCGGTGATTTCTTTGTCTTCTATCATACCGAAAGAATAGATAAGGGCTATCACATGCAAAAGATCTGCCTTTATCATAAGCTGATCTGCCACAGAATCAAGCTCATATTTACGTACACTCACACTGTTGGTATTGCTCTTTTTTCCGAACTCACGATACCTTCTCACCATATCATTAAAAGATCTCAGTACCTGAAGGAAACCAAAATCGGATACGGTAATGAATTCATTGAACCTGATGCTGCCCTTAAGAAGCGGGTATATAAGAGCTTCATTAACCGGGTCGCTGTCATTTTTGAAGCAAAGGTCCTCAAGCTTAATACGGATTGAGTATTCAACACCCTTTTCATCCAGAGACTCAAGCTTACGGATAACACCTGAATTCACGATGCAGAAGCATTCATCTGTGATGTCATACTCCTTCAGGTTGAGCATAAGCTTATAATGCCCGTTTTTAAAATATATAATTTCCGGTTCGTCATGCCAGTCCAAACCAACGTCAAGCTTTTCTTCCTGACTGTTTATGGACTCATAAAGTAATGCTGCCATTATATCCTCGATTCAAAGCTGCCATGTAAATGCAGCTTCGGTTAATGTTTACGTTCAAAATCATCGTAAAAGGATATTAAAACCTTTCCGATATAGTGCTAATGTCATGATAACATAATTTTTTGACGCAATCAAAGGATATTATGCCACCCAAATCTTACAAAAATCATTTTATTGTATAATTTTTATTTTTTGCAATGATACAAGTAATGATGTATATTACTTTATAACGCCAAAGGCTATCGTAGCGGTTAAAGAAATGGTCCGCTATGCCTGAAATAGGTGTTACATAGCAAAGACATTAATCTTTAGTATATTCATTAAGTACTGTCTTTAGCTGTTAGGAGGAATTATGATTCTGGCTGTGGATTGTGGGAATTCCCATACAAAGATCGGATGCGTAGATAACGGAAAAGTTCTGGATCCGGTGGTTCGACTGGAAACAAATCAAAACAAAACACTTTTTGAATATGCTTCGGACATTGACCGCATATTATGTCTTACAAACTTAAAAGAGAAAAAAATAGACGGAGTCATCATTTCCTGCGTGGTTCCTCCATTGAGAGAGGTGCTTTCAGATGCGCTGAAGGTAGTGACGGGGAAAAATGCCGTAATAGTAGGTGCCGGTGTGAAATCGGGAGTTCGTTTGAAGATAGATGATCCCGGAACTATAGGTTCAGATCTGGTATCTGCTGCTTCAGCTGCGAAAAATCTCTACAAGCTTCCAGCAATCATAGTTAACCTGGGAGCTGCAACAACCATTACAGTTATCGATAAAGAAGGAACATATATCGGAGGCGTATTCATGCCGGGAGTGACATTATCCATGAATGCACTTTCCAGAGAAACCTCTCTTTTACCTTCCATAGACCTGACACCGCCAAAGAAGCTGATCTGCACTCAGACAAACGATGCCATGAAGGCAGGTATAATCTACGGCACAGCCGGAGCTATAGATGGAATCATTGACAGATTCATAGAAGAGATCGGTGATCCTTCGCCAACCATCATTGCAACCGGAGGAATAGCCCCAAAAATCATCAAATACACAAGACATAAAATGATACTCGACGAAAACCTGCTCCTGGAGGGCCTTTGGTACATCTGGATTGCCAATCAAAGTTCAAGAACAAAATAATCTTTCCAACAGAGGCATATCAACATAGTGAGGAGCCTGAGGGCATCCATTTTAAACCGTTAAGCTAAGTCGTGAAAAATCAAAATCAGACCCCTTAGAACCACTTGGATTCATTTTTCCTTAGCCCCCTCGCCAAGTCTGAGTTTTCATAAAAGTAAACGAAGACTCGGCGAGGGCCTAGTGGTTCTTAGGGGTCTGATTTTAGATTTTTCCGACGAAGCGCCTCGGTTTAAAATGGATGCCCTCAGGCTCCGTATCATTTATCACTCTTCACCTCTGTCGTAGGTTCCGAGCTTATGGATTGCTTCCTCTTTCCATTCTGTCCAGTTGTCACCTCTGATGGCGCCCCGGATCTCTTCAGTGAGATGGTTATAGAAGTAAAGATTGTGAAGTACGCACATACGCATACCAAGCATCTCTTTAGCTTTGAGAAGGTGACGGATGTAAGCTCTGCTGTAACTGCCTGTATAAGAACCGTCCTCTCTCTTCAGACCTGCACAGACAGGACATTTACATCCCTCCTCTATAGGTCTCTCGTCAAGCTCATACTTCTGATTGAAAAGATTCATCTTTCCCTTATGTGTATATACATGACCGTGACGTCCGTTTCTTGAAGGATATACACAATCAAAGAAGTCGATTCCTCTGTCCACAGCTTCAATGATATTTGCGGGAGTTCCTACACCCATGAGATAAGTAGGCTTCTCCTTCGGAAGATGTGGTACAACGATATCAAGGATATGATACATCTGCTCGTGGGTCTCACCGACTGCAAGACCGCCTACAGCATAACCATCCATATCCATCTTACTGATGATATCTGCATGCTGTATGCGAATGTCATCGATTATACCGCCCTGATTGATACCGAAAAGAAGCTGATCCTTATTAACCGTATCAGGCAGTGAATTTAATCTGGTCATTTCCTTCTTGCATCTTTCCAGCCATCTTGTGGTTCTTTCAACTGAAGGAAGTATATATTCTCTGTCAGCAAGAGCAGGCGGACACTCATCAAATGCCATGGCTATGGTAGATCCGAGATTTGACTGGATCTGCATGGATTCTTCGGGACCCATAAAGATCTTCCGTCCGTCTATATGACTCTGGAAATAAACGCCCTCTTCCTTTATCTTTCTGCCGGTTCCGGCAAGTGAAAATACCTGGAATCCGCCGGAGTCTGTAAGAATGGGACGATCCCATTTCATGAATTTATGAAGACCGCCAAATTTCTTTATAAGCTGATCTCCGGTGCGTACATGCAGGTGATAGGTATTGGAAAGTTCTACCTGTGTACCTATGGTTCGAAGATCGTCTGTTGATACTCCGCCCTTTATTGCAGCAACGGTACCTACATTCATGAAAACCGGTGTCTCAATGGAGCCATGTACGGTTTCCATATGCGCCGACTTTGCACGGCCGCTGGTTTTGATGATTTCGTATTTCATTTTTGAACCTCAATTTCTTAGTTCCTGAAAGAGCACTCCGGGAAAGCAGCCCGGCGCCACTATGATCGTATCATCCGGGGGGCTGCCCCCTTCGACACATAAAAAGACCGACTCATACGAGTCGGTCTCTAATTTATAAGAATATTCCAATTCCGTCAAGACTTGTGCATTAAGAGATTATTTCTTAGCAGTCTTCTTTGCAGCCTTTGCTTCAAGCTT
>JAILDF010000007.1 GCA_024689585.1 Oribacterium sp. | reverse complement strand
TATCAGATAATGAGATTCGGTTTCAGTCCGAAAAAGGTTTATATGCTGGCTCTGAAGGCTTTCTCACGTGAAAATCAGGGGGATTCCGACGATGCTGAGATATACGAAGCTGATGAGATCTTCAAATGGTTAAATAAATTCTATTGGAGATTTTTCTCCCAGCAGTTCAAGAGAAGCTGTCTCCCAGACGGACCAAAGGTTGGTTCTGTGGCAGTTTCTCCAAGAGGAGATCTGAGGATGCCGAGTGATGCGGTAGTAAAGCTGTGGATCGAAGAATTGAAAGAATTGAGGTAAATTATGGATAATATTAAGGATGACAAAAAAGTTCTTGAAAAAAGTGAAGATCTGAATAAGGCTGCGGAGACAGAGTTTATTGATGGATTTTCCGGATTCGAACCCATACCCGATTATGATCTGAAGAAGGTTATGGGCGGTCAGGATATCATGGCAAAAAGCGATAAATTTTAAGGACAATTATGGATAAAAAACAGCTTTTTAGAAAGAAAAGTTATGAGCATATCAATTCCCCTGAGAAGCTCGATCAGTTCCTGGATATTCCGGGAGCCAATACATGGGCTCTGATTGCAGCCTTATTTATAACGATTGGTGCTGCTATTCTGTGGGGAATCTTTGGCAGCGTTCCCGAAACCGTATCTGCCGTCGGCATCAGAACACCTAGGGGTATAACCTGCTTTGTGTCTTCCCAGGAAGCTCATCGTGTGGAACCGGGGATGAAGGTCATAGTAAGTGATGATAAAAACACCATTATCGGAACAGTTGATCTCGTTGGCATGAGCGTATCTTATTACAATGCCGGAGAGGCTGTAAATGCTCCCTGGCTGCTTGAAAACAACCTGAAGGACACTGAATGGGTAAGTCCTGTTATTGTGAAGGTTCAGGATGAAGATACCGATAAGCTTGCCATCAATGCCGAGCTAAAGGCAAAGGTCGTGTTGGAAGAGAGACCGCCATATAAAATATTGTTTGACTGACTTATGGGAGGCATATGAGAAGGATCAAAAATATTCCTGTAGTTATGATGATGGAAAATACGGAGTGCGGTGCTGCCTGTCTCAATATGATATTGGGATACTACGGGAAATGGGTTTCTCTTGAGCAGGTTCGCCAGGATTGCGCCATAAACAGAGATGGAAGCAATGCTCTGAACCTGGTTCTGGCTGCACGAAATTACGGTCTGGTGGGAGGTGGCTACCGGGCTTCTGTTGATGCGCTCAAAAATGTTTCGGTTCCTCTGATTCTTCATTGGAATTTCAGTCATTTTGTGGTTTTTTGCGGATTTGACGGTGACAGGGTTGAGATCATAGACCCGGCCATGGGAAAGGTTTATGTTTCCCGGGAGGAGTTTGATGTATCCTATACCGGAGTTGTATTGAAGCTTGAGCCGGGACCTGAATTTAAAAAGGAAGGTCATCCCGATACGGTTATGCATTTTGTAAAGAGCAGACTGAAAAACTCCCGGAAAACCTTTTTGGCTGCTGTGCTTTTTTCGATTCTGGTGGGACTTGGCGGTCTCATAAGTCCGTTTCTGAACAGAGTATATCTTGATTATATTCTGACGGGTTCAAACGAGGAATGGTTTGTCACAGTTATCGGATTCATGGGATTGATGGCCGGATTCATCGGAATTGCTTCCATTGTGGAAGCTGTATATGGTCTGCAGGTAGAGGCAAAGCTTGGCGTTAATGCCGGCATGGGATTTATGTGGCATGTACTCCATCTTCCGGTAGAGTTTTTTAAGCAGCGTTATGTGGGAGATGTGGTTCAGAGACAGGAAAGTAACCAGAATATAGCGAGACTTCTTATCAAGAGTCTGGCTCCGATACTTATCGAGGTATGCTTTACCATATTCTATGTGGCAGCCATGCTTCATTATTCGGTAACGCTTACCCTTCTTGGGGTTATTGTGCTGTTTATGAACCTTGTGCTTACCCAGAGAGCCACCTCGGTGGATATAAACAGGAACCGTGCCCAGCTTCAGTATAAGGGCCGCATGGATAATGCAACCATCGCCGGAGTTGAGATGATAGAAACCATAAAAGCTTCGGGAACGGAGGATGAATACTTTGAAAGGTGGGCAGGTCTGCAGGCCAATTTTCTGAATTATGGCAATGTCACCCGTGGCGCCCGTCTGGAAGTATATCTGGAGTTCATGAGGGATCTGGCAAACTGGGCGGTTGTTACAGTCGGTGCCTGGTTTATATTAAAGGGCGAGATTACGGTAGGTATGCTTCTTGCCATCCAGGGCTTTCTCGGTAATGTTTCCACTCCGCTACAGAGTCTGATTTCAGTGGGACAACAGTTCCAGGAGCTGGTCAATGCCATCAACAGAGTTGAAGATGTAATGAGGTATAAGGCGGATGTTCCGGAAACTTTTGACGAGGAAATGGAAAATGCCGGAATCATTTTAGCTAAATCAAAAACGGATTCAGAGTCGGATGAAGATCAGGATGAAAAACCGGATGATGAGGAGAGAGACTTAAAAAGGGATCATATAGTGGAAAGACTGTTCCAAGATGAGGATCCTGAAAAGTTAAGCGGAGAAATTGAGTTTAAGAATGTGACTTTTGGATACAGTAAACTGTCGGATCCCTTTATAGAGAATTTCTCACTGAAGGTTTCTGCCGGCGGCAGTGTTGCATTCGTTGGATATTCAGGCTGCGGGAAGAGCACCATGGCGAAGCTTCTGTCAGGACTTTATAAACCCTGGTCAGGCGAAATTCTTTATGACGGAACACCTATAGATAATATTCCCAGGGATATTTTTACAAGTTCTTTGTCGGTTGTGGATCAGGATATAGTTCTTTTTGAGGATGAGATAGCTGAAAATATTTCTCTTTGGGACAAATCCATAGAGGATTTTGACATTATCCTTGCAGCAAGAGACGCCCATATCCATGATGAGATCATCTCAAGAGAGGGCGGTTATCATGGTTTGATCCGGGAGAACGGAAAGAACTTTTCCGGAGGGCAGAGACAGCGTATAGAAATCGCAAGAGTACTTGCGGAGGATCCGTCCATACTTATTCTTGATGAAGCCACCAGCGCACTTGATGCGGAGACCGAATTTAAGGTAATGGAGTCCATCAGGGAACGAGGCATTTCCATAATAGTTATTGCCCATCGTCTCTCTACCATTCGTGAGTGCGACGAGATCATCGTTATGGATAAGGGCAAGATCGTTGACAGAGGGACACATGATGAACTTATGAAGAGGGATGGCTTGTATCGCCAGCTTATTATGATGGAGTAAGTAATGGGACTTCTTGATAATCAGATAAAAACCAGAAGAAAAAATGATAATGATGCCATGGAACGGGCGCTGGGTGAACTCCGTGCGGCGGTCATGGGAGAAGAAGTTTACTTCCAGAGTAAGGGAACAAGGGATGATGCCCTGAAGGAAATTCTCATATATTACGGTGTAAGATATGAAGATCCGCCCAGTATCCTGGATTCCTTTGAAGACCGTATGAATTTTATGCTCAGCCCAACCGGTATCATGAAAAGACATGTTAAGCTTACAAAGGGCTGGTGGATTCATGATGCCAATCCGATACTGGCTTATACCAAAACCGGGGAAGCCCTGGCACTGCTTCCGAAGAATTTCGGAGGATATCAGTGGTATGACTATAGAAGCGGAAAATATATCAAAGCCCGCAAAGACAATGTGGATATCTTCACAGGGGATGCTCTCGTTTTCTACAGGCCCATGCCTATAAAGAAGATGACTCTCATGGATTATTTCAGGTACATAGTGACGGAGATAAGAATTTACAGGATCATTTATTTTATTCTTCTCAGTATGATGGTCAGCCTGATGGGACTGGTGACACCTATCTTTACCCAATATATATTCAATACCATCATTCCTATGAAAAACGGAAGGGCTCTTATGGTCATAGCGGCCAATTATTTAGGCATTCTTGTTGCGTCAATGCTGATAAAACTTAGTAAGAATCTGTCCCTCCGTACCATTCAGAGAAAAGCTGAAATTGCTTCCGAGGGTGGGATCATGGGAAGAGTGCTGAACCTTCCGGTACAGTTCTTTGAGGATCATAATTCCGGAGAGATGCAGAGAAGAATCATGGCAGGAAAGGAGATCGTTGAAAAGGCCACAAACATTGCTCTTGCTGCCATAGTCGGGGCTGTTCTTGCCGTTGCATATCTTATTGAAATTATGATAATGGTGCCTCAGCTCTTTCCGGTTACTATAGCCATAGTTGCCATACAGATTTTTTTCTTTATTGTTATCGCCTGGATACAGCAGGACTGGAATTTTACTCTTCTGGAGGTCAAGTCCAAGATAAACGGACTCACCTATCAGCTGTTTTCGGGGATACAGAAAATAAAGCTTGCAGGTGCCGAGAAGAGAGCATTTGCCAAGTGGGCTAAGCTTTTCAAGGAGGAGTCTGACTGTAATTACAATGCTCCCACCATAACAACCCTTCCTGTGGTTCTTGAAGAGTTTATCGTTCTTGCGGGTACTGTGGTGCTTTGTGTGATCGCAGTGGAAAAGAATCTGAGTGAAGCTGATTTTATGGCTTTTTCTTCGGCGTTTTCATTGTTCCAGGCGGCCTTTTCGGCTTTGATCTCCGTTGAAGGAGAGATTTGCATGATAGGGCCTTTATCCAGAGAGTTGATGCCTATTCTTGAAGCTGTTCCTGAAGTAGGAGAAAGTAAAAAGCCTATTCCCCGTATGACAGGCGGAATAGAGCTTAGTAACGTAAGCTTCAGATATTCCGAAGAAGGTCCCATGGTTCTTAAGGGTATCAATTTAAAGATACAGCCGGGCCAGTATGTAGCCATAGTCGGACATACGGGTTGCGGCAAGAGCACCCTTATGCGTCTGCTTCTCGGATTCGAGTCTCCCACTGAAGGCGGAATCTACTATGACGGAAGGGATCTGGATTCCATTGACTTAAAGAGACTGCGCAGAAATATCGGAGTTGTGCTTCAGAATGCCCATCTTTTCGCAGGTACTATTTTTTCTAATATTTCCATCGCCTGTCCCGGACTTACCATGAAGGAAGCCTGGAAGGCTGCGGAAATGGCTGATATAGCAGAGGATATCAGGGCTATGCCGCTCGGAATGCAGACCATGATATCCGAGAGCGGAGGCACCATATCCGGTGGTCAGAGGCAGAGACTTATGATTGCCCAGGCCATAGCCTGCAAGCCCAAGATTCTCATGTTTGATGAAGCCACCAGTGCCCTGGATAATATTTCCCAGGATCAGATAGCGGAGTCGCTGTCAGAGCTTAAGTGTACCCGTATCGTTATCGCCCACAGGTTAAGCACTATTAAAAAATGCAGCAGAATTATAGTGCTTGATGGCGGACAGATAGTTGAAGACGGAAAGTATGAAGAGCTGCTGGAAAAGGGAGGACTGTTTTCCGAACTTATCAGGCGTCAGCAGATGGATATCTGAGCCGGTTAAGAAATAATATTATTTTTATAAAACAGTTGAAAAAGTCTAAATGGTGAGCAATATTTATAGTGCACACCCTTTAGACTTTTCTTTTTATCTAAATATGGCATAAGTCTTCCATCGAGTGGGCAGATAGGGGAATCATTGGAGAAGATCATATCTACCGGTAATAAATTGGTAAAAGAGGTTAGGGAACTTGAAAAGAAGGCAAAGCTGAGACGGGAAACCGGACTCTTTGTAGCCGAAGGCGAGAGGCTTTGCAGTGAGATCCCTGCGGATTCCATAGTCAGTATATTTGTTACCCCGGATTACCATGGACGGATGCCAGAGGGTTTAGTGTGGGATAAAGTTAAAAATACGTATACAAGAGCCGGAGGAGATATCGCTGTATATCAGGTGTCGAGGCAGATCATGGAATTCATGTCGGACACAAAAACAAGTCAGGGCATACTTGCTATCGTAAAACAGAAACATTACAAATCTTTATCCGGAGATTTCTTTATCATTCTTGATACCCTGCAGGATCCGGGAAACATGGGAACCATATTCAGAACAGCCGAGGCTGCGGGAGTAAAGGGAATAATCATGAATCGGAACTGTGTCGATATTTATTCACCCAAGGTTGTCAGAGCTACAATGGGGGCAATGTTCAGGATGCCTTTCATTATATGTGAGGACCTTTCTGCCGAAATAATAAGAATGAAGGATAAAGGCATAGCTATATATGCGGCACACCTTAAGGGTGAGAAGAACCATTGGGAATTCGATTACAGTAAACCTACGGCGTTCATGATAGGAAACGAAGGCAATGGTCTCAGTGATGAGATCGCAGCACTGTCGGATGCATATATGCGTATTCCGATGATGGGAAAAACCGAGTCATTAAATGCAGCTGTTGCAGCAACTGTACTGATGTATGAAACGGTCAGACAGCGTATGAACTGATGACAGAGTCGAAAGGGGAGGATATTATGGCAGATTTAACCGGAAGAGATTTTCTAAAGCTTCTTGACTATTCACCTGAGGAGATAAATTATCTCCTCGATATGGCAGCACGTTTAAAGGCTGAAAAAAAGGCAGGTCCGGTAAACGGACAGCCGATGCACAAGACAAGCTTCGAAGGAAAGAACATTGCACTGATCTTTGAGAAGGATTCCACCAGAACCAGATGTTCCTTTGAGGTTGCAGCTTCAGATCTCGGCATGGGGTCAACCTATCTCGGACCCAGTGGTTCCCAGATAGGAAATAAGGAGTCCATCGCAGATACCGCCAGGGTACTTTCAAGAATGTATGATGGTATCGAGTATCGCGGTTTCGGACAGGAGCTTGTGGAGGAGCTTGCGAAGTATAGTGATGTTCCTGTATGGAACGGTCTCACCAATGAGTTCCATCCGACTCAGATGCTTGCAGATATGCTTACCATACGTGAGCACAAAGGGAACCTTAAGGGACTTAAGCTGGTTTATATGGGTGATGCCAGATACAATATGGCGGATTCCTATATGGTGACCTGTGCAAAACTCGGAATGCATTTCGTAGCCTGTGCTCCCGAAGAGTACTGGCCGGATAAGAAGCTTATAGAAACCTGCAAAGAGATTGCTTCTCAGAATGGGGCAGTTCTTGAGTTTACAGAGGATGTTAAAACAGCATGTACCGATGCTGATGTTATTTGTACCGACGTTTGGGTATCCATGGGCGAACCGGATGAGGTATGGGAAAAGAGAATACATGATCTCAGCCCATATCAGGTTAATGCAGAGGCCTTTTCATATGCAAAGGAAGATGCTGTTTTCCTGCATTGTCTCCCGGCTTTCCACGATACAAATACAAAGATCGGCAAGAAGATATATGAGAAGTACGGTTTAAAAGAAATGGAAGTAACAAACGAGATTTTTGAGTCAAAGCACAGTGTGGTATTTGACGAGGCGGAAAACCGTATGCATACTATCAAGGCAGTTATTTACACTACACTTGGCGGAAAGTAAGAGGTGCAGATGGCAAAAATAAATACTGTATCAAGAGGTACAGCAAAGAATCTCGATCTCATACATATCGTTCTTGGAATAGTGATCATCGTCATGTCAGTTATGGCTTTCACGAATCCTGTCGATAATATGGTATTGTTTCCTTTGATATTTTTTGCTGCGGCCGCACTTAAGATAATTTGCGGAGTTACGGTAGTTTCAAGATATGATACCGAACATGACAAGAAGCAGCGTTTTCGTGGTTTGCTTCAGATTGTTGCGGGAATGATCATTTTTGGAATAGGAATCATTTCGGCAGTATCTATTTGGTTTTAAACAGAATAATGATCAAAGGATTTTCGGATGTTTAAACCATAAAAAGGAGTAAAGATGGCTAATAAAAAGGGTGTTGGTGAAAATGCTTCAAAGGCTTCTGACAAGAAGGAGCTTAGCAAAGAGGAACTTGTAAAAAAGATAGAGCTGCTGTGTAAAAAGGGCAAGAGCAATAAAAACTCAATCGATCAGTCCGACATAAATGAGATGTTCGCATCGGATGATATAACTGAGGAACAGATGGAGAATATCGGTCGTCTCATAGAAAACCGTGGCATCGAGATCAATCCGATCGTTGATGAATCTGTTTTGAAGGGGATGGAAAAGGGTGTTCTTCTCGGTGATGCAGATGATGATATCGAACCCGTAGATGATGAGCTTGAAAAAGAAGAAGAGGAAAATGTAGATCTGGATGCTGTCAACCTGCTTGAGGGTATAGGTACTGAAGATCCTGTACGTATGTATCTCAAGGAAATTGGAACGGTTCCGCTTCTTACGGCTGATGAAGAATATAGTCTTGCCACACGTAAGGCTAATGGAGATGAGGATGCAAAGCAGCGTCTTATCGAGGCAAACCTTCGTCTGGTGGTTTCAATTGCAAAGAGATATACAGGCAGAGGCATGAGCTTTCTGGATCTGGTCCAGGAAGGAAACCTGGGACTTATCAAGGGTGTTGAAAAGTTTGATCCGGAAAAAGGTTTTAAATTGTCTACTTATGCAACCTGGTGGATCAGACAGTCTGTAACCAGAGCTTTAGCAGATCAGGCCAGAACTATCCGTGTGCCGGTTCACATGGTAGAGACTATAAACAAGATGTCCAAGATGCAGCGTAAACTTACATTGGAGCTTGGATACGAGCCCAGCGTTAAGGAGCTGGCAGAGCATCTTGATATGACTGAGGAGAAGGTTCAGGAGATCATGCAGATCGCAAGAGAACCGGCTTCACTTGAAACACCTATAGGTGAAGAGGATGACTCCAATCTCGGAGATTTTGTCGCAGATTCCAATATCGTATCCCCTGAGGGAAATGTTGAATCTGTAATGCTGAGAGAGCATATCGATTCACTTCTCGAGGATCTCAAGGAGCGTGAACGTCAGGTTATAGTCCTCAGATTCGGACTTGAGGACGGTCATCCGAGAACCCTGGAAGAGGTAGGTAAGGAGTTCAATGTTACCCGTGAACGTATCCGTCAGATTGAGGCGAAAGCCCTCCGCAAGCTTAGGAATCCTGTCCGTTCGAAGCGGATCAGAGATTTCCTTCAGTGATTGAGATATTTTGTAACAGTTCAGTCGGTGGGCCAGGGGGACGGGATTGGTGGTCCATTTTCCTAAAATGGACCACCAACCCCGTCCCCCTGGCCCACCGACTGAACTGTATCCACCGGAGACGGTTCTCGCCGGCGAGAACCCTTCCCGGTGGATAAATCCGAATAAACATGAGTTGTGAAAGGAAAATGATGGAGTATATAAAGCCGGAACCCAATACTAAAAACTATAAAATGCTTTTGGATAGAATTATTGAGTCATGGCAGAAGGATCCCGAAAAAAAGGGGAGACGGCCAAAGCTGCTCCTTCACAGCTGCTGTGCGCCCTGTTCCAGCGCTGTTTTGGATCGGATGTGCCGGTATTTTGACATTACCCTTTTTTACTATAACCCCAATATCTCTACAAAAACCGAGTTCGATCACAGAGTATCCGAGCTGAAAAGACTTATACATGAGATGGGGATAGACAAGGAAAGGATGGATGAAGACGGAGCTTTGCTTGGGAATGTTTCGGTGGTGGTTCCTGAATATGATCACAGGGAATTCCTGGAAATTGCAAAAGGTCATGAGAAGGATCCTGAACGCGGAGAGCGGTGTCATTTATGTTATCGTCAGAGACTGGAGAAAACTGCAGAATATATGGATACCATAAGGGAAGCTGCCGAGTCCGGCAAGGGAGCCGGTGAAACGACCTATGACTATTTCTGCACAACCCTTACCATTTCTCCGATGAAATCAGCGGAGATCCTTAACAGGATTGGTGAAGAGGTGGGGACTGATCATGGAGAAGCATTTCTCCCCTCGGATTTCAAAAAAAATGGTGGATATCAAAAGTCCATCGAACTTTCCAGGGAGTATGACCTTTACAGGCAGGATTTCTGCGGCTGTGAATTTTCCAAAGCGGCCAGAGAAAAAGAACGGGAAGAACGTATGGCGTTTAGAGATAAATAGAGTTATAATCAACCCGTTAAAATTTAATTCTTTTTTACCCGAAATAATTACTTTAAGGAAGAGGATTACAAATGGTATCAGGAGAAGTAACCGTAGTTAATGAGTCAGGATTACATCTTAGACCTGCAGGAGTTTTGACACAGACAAGTATAAAGTATAAAAGCAATATTTATTTATACAACGGCGATCGCAAGATAGTTGCCAAGTCTGTTCTTAACGTAATGGCTGCAGGAGTCAAGCAGGGCGCACACTTAAGAGTAGAGTGTGAAGGACCTGATGAGGAAGAAGCTCTGGAAGCAATTATAAATGCTATTTCTTCGGGGTTGGGCGAAGGAACAGAGTTTAACAGTGAGGATAGAGTATTTTGAGAGATTTCATCAGATGATTCTGATGTTATAGATAAATTAGACGGAAGTTTTTTAAAATGAATATCGGTTAGTGAGCAGATGACTGACACTTTGTAAGGGGTGCGGCTGTCTGAACTGCAAAAAGCGCGGTCGGGAGTTTCCTCCCGGCCGCGTTCTGTTTCCAAAAGCTATTGGGGACGGTTCTCGCCGGCGAGAACCGTCCCCAATGGGCTTTTGGATAGTTATTTATAGTGCTTCAATTGCTTTTATTGCTTCTTTCATTTCGGGAAGGTCGATAGCCTCAACAGCACCGGCATCCATATAGGCTGAATTCTTTGGATCCATAGGAAGCTTTGCGAGAACCTTAAGTCCGTGCTCTGCAGCAACTTCATCCAGATGACTCTCACCGAAAACGTGTATTTCTTCGCCGCAGTGAGGACACTTTAAGTAGGACATATTCTCGATGAGACCGATGATGGGGACATTCATCTTCGCAGCCATATTAACTGCCTTTGTAACGATCATGGAAACAAGCTCCTGAGGAGATGTTACGATGATGATTCCGTCAATAGGAAGAGACTGGAATACTGTAAGAGGTACATCACCTGTTCCGGGCGGCATATCTACGAACATGAACTCGATATCCTTCCAGTTGACTTCAGACCAGAACTGTTTAACAGCCTGAGCTATAAGAGAACCTCTCCAGATGATGGGATCGGTTTCGTTTTCAAGAAGAAGGTTAGCGGAGATGATCTCGATTCCGTTTGCTGACTTGTCAGGAATCATAAGCTTTCCGTCTATGGTCATGCCTACTCCGTCATTTGATAATCCAAAGGCTTTCGGAATAGAGGGGCCGGTAATGTCCGCATCAAGTATTGCGGTTTTAAAACCGTCCTTATTGGTGCCGGAAGCAAGAAGAGAGGTTACGGTTGACTTGCCGACTCCGCCTTTTCCGGAAACTATTCCGATAACTTTCTTTACACTGCAGCCTTCTGCAAGCTTTGCTTTGAAGTCAGGTGTGCCACCGTTACGAGAGGGACAATCCGTTCCGCAGGAGCTGCAGTTGGAATTGCAGGATCCCGGTGTCTGGTTTTCTAATTCTGCCATATATATTAACTCCTTTCGGCACCTGTTTACTTAGTGTTCATCGGTGCTTTTGAATCATTAGCGTAATCAGTTCTGACAGCGCTTAATATAGGATTTTACCATAGAAAAAGACCATCGTCCATGAAACGATGGTCTTTGGATTGTACAAAATGATAAAAGCGGTAACAGTACAGCCGGTGGACCAGGGGGACGGGGTTAGTGGTCCATTTTCCAAAAACGGACCACTAACCCCGTCCCCCTGGTCCACCGGCTGAAACTTTCGAAATGATCCTTTGACTTCGTGTGAATGATTATCAATCCAGAATACTCAGGAATGCATCAAGGGATTTTGAAGTATTTCCGGAATTAAATACGAATCCGATGTTTCTGGAAGGAATCGGAAGCTGGAGAGGAATCTCCACAAGTGAACCTTCATCAAGCTCCTTCTGGACAAACTCACGTACAACACAGCTTACGCCGATACCGATCTTCGCAAACTCGATAAGGAGATCCATGGTCGTTACCTCAAGGATTTGAGTTGGCTCGATGTTCATGGCCTTGAAGTAGTCATCGATATGACGTCTTGTCATATTATTCTGATCCAGCAGCATAAGGTTTGCCTCTTCGAATACATTGAAGTCGGGTCCGCAGATGGATCTCAGATTCTCCATATATCCCGGAGTTGCAACAAATACGTCATGGATCTGTCTTGAGTTAACAAAACGGATTTCCGGGCGTCTGCTCTTAGGCTCAGCCGTAAGGCCTACATCAATCTTCTTGGCCTCAATGAGGTTGAGCGTCTGGGCAGTTGACTGTGTATTGATGGATACACGGATATTCGGAAACTGCTCCATAAATTTCTGCAGATAGGGGAGAAGGATGTAACGGCAAAGTGTGGTGGAAACTCCAAGCTGGATATGTCCGATGTTGAACTCCTTCATGCGCTTGAGCTCAACCTCTGCGTTATTGATATTGTCAAATGCATCCTTTATGTATTTATAGAGGATCTGACCTTCTTCTGTTAATGTGACACCTCTTGAATTACGGTTAAATAACTTGGTATCCAATCCGTCTTCAAGCTTGACTATTGACTTTGAAATCGCCGGTTGTGAAATGTAAAGCTTTTTTGCTGCTTTGGAAATGTTTCCGCATGTTGCAACTTCATAGAATATTTTGTAGCCTGATAAATTCTGATCCATCTGATGTACCTTCTTTCCTTGGGAGCATGTGTCTACAATCCTAGCTAATGAATCTTTGAAGAGATGTCGATATTCCTCTTACAAATCAAATTTATGAGTACTATAACATAACTTTGCACTATAACACAAGATTATTTGTGATAGATATTAATATAACTTTTGAATGCTTTGTAATAGTTCAGTCGGTGGACCAGGGGGACTGTTGCAATGCTTTGGAGGAAAACCCACGAAAGAAAATAACTTAAAAGCATAATACACATCAAAAACATATATTAGAATTATAGAAAGGCTGATGTTATAGTTGATTTAAAAGAATGCGCGGGAAAAATCATATATAGGAGCTGATCAGATCTGCATCTGTATGTAAGAGATAAACGGCGAAAAACATGCGTTAATAGATGAGGAGGAGAAAAACCAGTATGGGAAAAATTTTCAAATACGGAAAGGATGTAGATACCGACCAGATTATTGCGTCCCAGTATCTTTTGTATCCGACTATCGAAGAGATGAAAACACATACCTTTGAGTCTCTTGACGGAGATTTCATCAAAGAGGTGCAACCGGGAGATTTTATTGTTGCTGATGAGAATTTCGGCTGCGGCTCCTCAAGAGAGCAGGCTCCGGCGGTGCTTAAGGCCTGCGGAATCAAGGCAGTACTGGCAAAGTCATTTGCACGTATTTTCTATCGTAACTCCATAAATCTGGGTGTGCCGGTAATAGTTTGCAGCGAGGTTTATGACCATGTTGAACGTGGGGATGAAATGGAACTCAATATGGAAGAGGGCTATGTTTCCGTTAATGGAGAGAAATATGCCTGCACCAGGGTTCCTGCATATATGAAGAATATACTGGATCAGGGCGGACTTCTGGCATCACTGGATAGAGTCTGATTTTTAAGCTTTGGTTTATAGATGAGGAGAAGGTTTATGGGAATGACTATAGCTGAAAAGATAATCGCAAGAGCAGCAAAAGCTACTGAGGCTCATGCGGGCAATATATATGTGGTGGAACTGGATCATCTCATGAGTAATGACGGAACCACTCACCTTACCATAGATATGTACAATAAATTGAAGAACAGGAAGATCTATGATAAATCAAAGCTTGTTTGGATAGTGGATCACAATGTTCCCTGCGACAGCCCGAAGACAGCGGCTTCACAGAAGAAAATGCGTGATTTCGCGAAGGAAAACGGCATTACCTTCCATGAGGGAGACGGAATCTGCCACGAGCTTATGATAGAGAAGTATGTAAATCCAAAGGAGCTTATATTCGGTGCAGACAGCCATACCTGTTCCTATGGAGAGCTGGGGGCTTTCGGAACCGGTGTCGGATGTACCGACTATCTCTATGCCATGGTTACAGGAAAGTCATGGGTTCTTTGTCCGGAGACTTTGAGGTTTAACTTCACGGGAGAGCTTCAGAATGGTGCAACCGCAAGAGATCTCATCCTTACCATCATAGGCCGCATCGGTGCCAATGGTGCCAACTACAAAGCAATGGAGTTTGCAGGACCCGGCATGAAGAACCTTACTATGTCGGACAGAATCTGTATCTGCAATCTCTGCGTTGAGGCGGGAGCCAAGACAGCGCTCATGGAGGTTGATGATATCGCAAAGGCATATCTTAAAGAGCATGGTCGTGAGGCAGCAGACGGTTTCGTAAGTGATGAGGATGCCGTATTTGAGAAGGTCTATGACATTGACCTCTCCGAGATAGTTCCGGTGGTTGCAAAGCCTCATTTTGTTGATAATGTCTCCCCCGTGTCAGAGGTGGAGGATGTTAAGATCAATGAAGCCTTCTTAGGCTCCTGCAATAACGGACGTATCGAGGATCTGAGACTTGGGGCTTCTATCATAAAGGGAAAGAAAGTGGCAGAGGGAGTGAGATTCCTGGTTTCTCCCGCAAGTCGTGAGGTCTATGATCAGGCTATGTCGGAAGGAATCATTGAGACCTTTATGGAGGCCGGCGCCATCGTGGTGAATCCTAACTGCAGTGTCTGCTGGGGAAGCTGCCAGGGCGTCATCGGTGAAGGTGAGGTTCTCATCAGCACAGGAACACGTAATTTCAAGGGAAGAGCCGGTGATAAGAATTCCTTTGTATATCTTGGATCGGCAGCAACGGTTACAGCTTCTGCTGTGGCAGGAAGGATCGTTGGGGCAGATAAGATATGAAATCAAAGCAGAAGCTTTGGCGAGAGACATAAAAGCAGGTTGGATTTTGCGAATAAGACATTACGACAGATTTAGATTGCTTGATAGATATGTGTTTGTGAAGGAATTTGAGTGACTTAGACATAAATCATGATTGCAATGAGAAATAAAATGGAGGTTTTGAATGGCTTCGTTTACGGGAAAGGTTTTCGTACTGGGGGATGATATCGATACAGACATCATCATTCCTACAGAGTATCTTGCATTAAAAACAATAGAAGATATGAGACCTTATGGTTTCTATCCGCTTCGTCCGGAGCTTCCTTCTCTTATAAAGCCCGGGGATATCATAGTTGCGGGCAGTAATTTCGGCTGCGGTTCCTCGAGAGAACAGGCGCCGGAGGTGATAAAGGCACTGGGAGTCAAATGTGTGGTGGCGAAGTCATTTGCACGAATCTTCTACAGAAATTCTATCAATAACGGACTGCTCCTCATAGAGAACAGTGATATACAGGATAAGATCAAGGAGGGCGATGAGCTGACTGTGGAGCCGGGCAGGGAACTGGTTCTCAATGGGGAAGCTTTTAAAATCGGTTCACTGCCGGACAACCTCATGGATATCCTGAATGAGGGCGGGCTGGTGAACGCTATGAAGAAGAGAAACGGGGTTAAATGATATAACTGTT
Source organism: Oribacterium sp. (assembly GCA_024689585.1). GTDB lineage: Bacteria > Bacillota > Clostridia > Lachnospirales > Lachnospiraceae > Oribacterium. Next base: position 687 of record JAILDF010000007.1, on the reverse strand, counting down.
CAGCATGGGGATGGCTGCTGGCTTTAGTCAATAATGCCATAGTTGAACTGTTTAAATGTTGGAACACGGGACAGATTCGTTTATTTTTGGAGGAAGCATGGGAGCGACGCTTATTGAGAAGATCATCAGAAGAAATGTTCATGATGACAGTGTAAAGGCCGGAGACATCGTCTTTGTAAAGCCGGATCGCGTTATGATACACGACATTTTCATCCCTTTTGTTGCGGACAAGTTCCGTGAAATGGGATTTAAGAAGGTTTGGGATCCTGAGAAGGTTGTCATCATTTATGATCACATGGTGCCTGCAAGCCAGGTTGATGACACCAGACACTTCAGGAAGGGCGATGAATTTGCCAAAGAGCAGGGCATCGAGCATATCCATAGAGCAGACGGTGTATGTCATCAGCTCATGCCGGAGCTTCGTTATGCTACACCGGGAGATGTGGTTTTCGGAACAGATTCCCACACGGTTACTTACGGCGGTGTGGGAGCATTTTCAACCGGGATCGGCTACACGGAGATGGCAGGGATTCTGGGAACAGGAGAGCTTTGGATAAAGGTGCCGGAGACCATCAGAGTCAATGTAAACGGTAAGCTGCCTAAGGGGGTGACCTCAAAGGATGTGATACTCACTATCATAGGAGATCTCACTGCAGCAGGAGCTACATACAAGTCAATGGAGTTTGC
>JAILDF010000314.1 GCA_024689585.1 Oribacterium sp. | reverse complement strand
CTAGCGTCCGAAATCTCCGGTAAGGCCTTTGTCTTTGCGTGAAGGCAAACCTCCGTTTTATCCCCTTTCTCTGCTCTCCAAGTCCCGGTTCTTCTGAAAAGTCCCTGTCCTTCCTTCTCCGCTTCCATCCAGCGGTTCTTTAACTCCTCTGAAAGCCTGTATCCTTTTTCAGTAAATGCTATTACCTGAACCTTCACTTATCCTCCTTCCGGATTCTCTCCCATTTGGAAAGATTTCCGAATATACGATACCATTTATAAATTCATCAACTAAATAAAGTATCTTTCAGTCAGAAGAAGCCTTCCCTCTGTAACATGTAACAAATTCACGGTCATATAATTTTGAATACTCATAGACCGTTTTATCATCAATCGCCCGTCCTACTATTATCAAGGCCTGTTTCATATTTCCATCGTCTCTTCTTGCTTCTTCTCTCTGAAATGCCTCCGGAATTTTGTCCAAAGTTGTCCAAACCACCTCTTCATCCGGCCAGGTAGCCCTGAATACCACAGCTGCAGGAGTATCCACAGGATAACCTCCTGCTATCAGCTCCTTCCGGACCTTTTCTGAAAGTGTGGCTGACAAAAAAAGCACCATGGTGGCCTGATGAATTGCCAGAGCACTCAGCTTTTCCGTATCCGGAACGGCCGTTCTTCCCTCAGCTCTGGTAATGATAACTGTCTGCGTTACTCCGGGAAGTGTGTATTCTTTTCTGATGGCTGCTGCCGCCCCGGAAAAGGAGCTGACTCCGGGACAGATGTCATATTCAATTCCCTTCTCCTTTAACCAGTCCATCTGCTCCCGAATTGCACCATACAGAGACGGATCTCCGGTGTGCAGTCTCACCACAGTTTTCCCTGCTTCCTTCGCTTCCTCGAAAACCTTCAGCACCTCCTGAAGATTCATATCCTTGGAATCATAGATCTCTGCATCACTTTTACAAGCTTTAAGGATCTCAGCATTAACCAAAGACCCCGCATATATCACAATGTCCGCATCTATAATAAGCTTTAATCCTTTTACAGTGATAAGCTCCGGATCTCCCGGACCCGCCCCAACAAAATGAACCATTTAATCAACCTCTCCGGCTTTTCCGACCATTCCGAAACGCTCTGAATAGACTATAACTCCGAATTTCATCTGTCCCTTTATCCTCTGCTCCATATGAAACTCAATTTCCTTCATGATGGAAGCCATAACATTTTCTCTCAGCCCGATTTCTTCAAGCAAAGTGAGCATTTCCTCTGTGGTAGCAGCCTCTTTTACAGCCCTTATCTGAGATGCATCTCCTCCGCAAAGCGCCAGATGTGCCGCAAATATCTCCCACCTTCCATCCGCTACTTTACTGTAGGTATTCATGATCCCTGCTGCCAGCTTACAAAGCTTTCCTATATTTCCCACCAGCAAAAACTCCCGGCATCCGTAAGAAATCGCAAGGTCTATGGCATCCCCTATATAATTTGATACCGTAACAACCCGTTCTGTATCAAGCCCCAGCTTCTCAACATAACGCATTCCGTAATTTCCGGGAACTGCGATGATACTTAACGCTCCATCATTAATCTCTGCAGGAACCCCGGTCATATGATCATTTTTAATCAAATCTGTTTCCATATCAGTTGTATCAACTTTTGATAACTTACTGTTTTCCTTACACTGACAATACAGCTTCTGCCGTATTTCCGTCTCAATTGTGGCAACTATCGAAGCTTCCGACATAGGCTCAACTATCCCTGTGGTTCCCAGTATAGATATGCCCCCCTCTATTCCAAGCCTCGGGTTAAAAGTTTTCTTAGCAAGCTCCTCCCCCTCCGGAACCGAAACCGTAATAAGAAAACAAGATTTTTCAGTTTCACTACTTTTTCCTTCTAAATCATCAAACTCCCTATTGTTATCCTCTGTAGATTTAAACTTCATGTTTGATCTACAGATATCCTCAGGGAATTCTGCATCTTCCTCGTACATTTCCAGCACATCCATAGCTGCCCGGAATATCATCTCTCTCGGTACAGGATTAATGGCACTCTGCCCCACTTCCTGCTGAAGCCCCGGCTTCGTGACAGTCCCCACACCCTTACCACCAGTGAGAAACAGCCTATCACTCTCCTCGCATCTAAAGGCGTTTTCCGGAACTTCTTCATGACTTACAACCCGAACCTCAGCATGCACCTCAGTCCCATTAGTCACATCCGGATCATCCCCCGCATCCTTGATGGTATAAAACTCCGCACTATCCGCCTTGCGTCCTCCCACAGAACCCTGTAAATACTCCTTAGGATCAGAAACTCTGCAGACCTCCATCGTCACCCTCTCCCCTCCGGGAAGTACAACACTGACCTCCTCCGGAACGTTCCCGATCAAAACCCTATCCATCGCAGCCCTCACACATGCCGCCGCACAAGTCCCAGTAGTCAATCCACGTCTTAGTTTTTTCTGATTTTTGCAAATATATTCATTCATATAAATCGATACTCTTCAGTACTTCATCGTAAACAAAAATATACAAAACTCTAAAATCCGGAAATGAGTCAATGTTAAGTCGATTCTACATGACCCATATCACCAAAACACAAGATATGAATCAATGTTAAGTCTGATTCTACATGACTCATATCGCGAAACACCGAATATGAGTCAATGCCAAGTCCGATTCTACATGACCTATATCACCAAAACACAAGATATGAATCAATGTTAAGTCCGATTCTACATGACTTATATCCCCGTAAATCAGATTATGAGTCAAGCAAAAGCCTGGTCCACCGGCTGAACTGTTACCATTTCACCACCTACCGGTATCTCTCCGCCATACCCTCGATATCCTCGCGTATCTTCTCCCTCAGGCTTTCCGGCTCGAGAACAGTAACCCTCTTCCCATATTGCAGAGCCCAATACTCCATTGCCTGCTCATTACAGTAAACATGAATCTCCATCATATCCACGCCGTCTTCCGTATATTTTTTCATTATCTGAAAATCTTTTCCGAACCAGTCCACAAGATCATTCATGAACTTAGCGTCGGTCTTCAGAAGCACACTCACAGAATTACCGGAAAACATATAAACATGCTCCGCCATATGCTTGGGAAGATTAAGTCCGTTTTCCATGCCCTTTATAAGCCTGGTATCCTTTATTGGCTCCTCCAGAAGCTTCATTTCCGTCATCCTGTCGATACGAAAATGAGATATGGTGTCATACTTATCGTAATTCCCCACAAGATAATAATGACCGTTTGACATGGCCACCTGATAGGGATTAAATATGAAGGGCTCCTGTCTCGTGGGATGCATCTTGAAATCCGTGCCGTAGACATTGTAAATAAAAGAAATCTTCCGCTGTTTAGTCATGGCATCATCAATGATATCCAGATTTATCATCACCTGCTTGTTTTCGGTATGCTGAAGATCCGTATAATTCTCGATATATGATAAATGCGGCGAAAAATACTTATTACCCTTTTTTTTGAGCTTTTCGATAAGTGCCACGGACTGCGCCCTGGTAACACCCTTTGAAAAAATAACCGAATTAATCAGGAGCTGAAGTTCCGCATCATCAAATTCCCTTGAAAGAAGACAATAACCGTCATCAATGCTGATGTCATAACCCAGATCTATCAGATATTCCGCATTGTTTCTGACAGAACGCCTGTCACATTCGATACTGTAATTTTCTTTAAGCAGTTTTAATATCTCCTGCTGTGTAAGTCTGTGATCCCCGTCCGTATATTTTTCCAATATCTCAAGGATCAGCATATTAAGCATTTTCTTATTGCCTCTGCCCTCGTACATATTTACTCCCGATTTTTTATATATAGATTTTTTCCTTTAATCGATATCAATATATATGATTGTCTGCTTCTCAAACAATATATAACTTCTGAGCACTGTTATCGGTGGAACACCGAAATCCATCTGTCAGTCAGAAATTTCGTTATATGGCTTTCCATCAAGCTTCGCTTCCATCAGACGGTCCTCTTTATCATATATGAGCTTCAGTGAGAAAAAGCTGTCCCTCTCCAGAAGAAGCTTCAGGAAAATGCGGTCTCCCGGCCACACATTGAGCTTTGGTACCTCACTTTTACTCACCCATTTAAGCTCGCCTTCATCGCATTCCGTCTGTTCCCCTGTAAACCCATCAGCAGTGAAAAGATGCATGTATTCCGACTCTGCCCTGCCTGAGATAAAGGTTACTATCCCCCGGTATTCCCATGAGGTTAATATATATCCCGTTTCTTCCTTAACCTCCCTCACAAGACATTCCTCAGGACTCTCGTCCTTTTCAAATTTTCCGCCTACTCCGATCCACCTGGCGTGGTTAAGATCGTTCTGCTTCTTAGTTCGGTGAAGCATGAGGTATTTATCATCTTTTTCTATATAGCAAAGAGTTGTGAGTATAGACATTTTTTCCTCCGTAATTAAATCTTTTATAATTATACAAAAAAAGCGGCTTTCCATATAGGAAAACCGCTTTTGTAATTTCATATATTTATTCTGCATCTCTGTTGCTAAGAGCAAGTCCCATAGAATCAAGCTTTCCGAGAATCTCATCGATGGACTTACGACCCATGTTACGAACCTTTGAAAGATCCTCAAGATTCTTGTTGCAAAGATCACCAACAGTGTTGATGCCGGCTCTCTTGAGACAGTTATATGAACGAACGCTAAGCTCAAGCTCATCAATGTTCATATTCATAAGATCATTGGAATCACTGCTGCCTGCATCCTCAACCTTAACCTCGTTATCTGTATCAACATCCATATCAGCAAAAAGCTTAAGATGTGAATCAAGAATACGTGCTGAAAGTGATACGGCATCATCCGGAGCCATGGTTCCGTTTGTAGTAACGTCAAGAGTAAGCTTCTCTTCATTTGTGCCTTCGATAGGATCGATAACGATATTGACCTTAACTACAGGGCAATATATGGAATCCACTGCGATAACACCGATAGCCAGATCGCTGCGGTCACGTGTGTTTGCACCGTCATATCCACGACCCTTTGTCATCTTTATCTCGATATAAAGTCTTGCTTCCTTTCCGGAAAGTGTAGCAATAACCTGATCTTTGTTAATGATCTCTACTTCAGAAGAAACTTTGATATCAGAACCGCGAACAACTCCTTCACCGGCATAATCAATGTATGCCATAACAGGATCATCGCTGGATGATGTATTTTTTATAGCAAGCTTCTTTAAATTAAGGATAATATCACTTACATCTTCCTTTACTCCGGGAATTGATGAAAATTCATGATAAACTCCCTCGAACTTTACCTCACTTACTGCAGCACCAGGCATAGAGGAAAGAAGGATACGTCTTAATGAATTACCGATGACTGTACCTTCGCCCTTAGCAAGCGGAGCACATACAAAACGTCCGAACTTCTTATCATCTGTGATTTCCTCAACTTCGAGAACCGGTTTGATTTCTACTGCCATTAGCCCACCTCTTTATATAAAATCATTGAAACAAATATCTTCGCATGATCATAAAAAGTTTCTGTCAAAGAACATACTATCTCTATTATTTTTAGAATCAAGCTATTCTATTATAGCGTGTTTTTTTTGCATGTCTAGCTTTTTGAGTGAATTTATAAAAAAAGTGGACGCATTTTATTGCATCCACTTAAAAACATAGTAAAATTGTAGATTTATAAGAACTAATCCAAATCCCTGAAGTTTCCGGACTACCTCATAAAGATCTTATGCTATCTCAACCAGCTTTCCGGAATCATCAAAATTGAGACTTAACTGACCTTTGAACTGAAGATTTCTCTTTTCTATCTTGCCTACAGTCTTGTTATATGTAGCAAAACGATCAAGAGTATCCTTGTTTTCTATATAAAGTCTGATGTGTGTTATCCTTTTTCCCTGAAGTCTTCCTTTAACAAGCTCACCCTTATCCGTAATGCAGTCATAGGTAACTGTGATATCGGTATATTCATTGATCTCCTTTATGGCCGGTGACAGAACTCTCTGCTTGAAATTTCCGAAAGCACTGTAAACATCTGCCATGAGGTTCTCTCTCAATGTATCGATGGGGATATCAACATGTCCTTTATAAGCATAAGACTTTGCAAGCTCATACAATCTCGGTGAATACTTGCTTGTCATGGAAAGGATATTGTAAAGCTCATATTCCGTAAAATTGTTTTGAAGGCCAAGAAGATAGGTTTTTATTCGGCTGTCAAGAAGGAGACTTATGGTTCCTTTGCGCTCATTATACTCGGGCTCATTGAACCATCTGAGCTTTATGACTCTGTTATCGATGTTTACCCAAAATGCCTTTTCATCGATGGAATCGATCATATTTCTGAAATCACGATAAACATTCTTGGGATCAATACCGCAAAGTCTCGCAAAATCAAGTGCACGGATCTCATACTTTTTAAACTCTTCTTCGCCGGGTTTTATTAAAGTGATAACAAAGTTTACAAGCTTCTGCTCATTGGCTGTAAGATTGTACTTGGCTTTCTGTATAAGTGCATTGTCTTTTACGACAAGATATGTACGTTGATCATCAACTTTTTCTTTTTGCGTTTTATATGCTGACATTTTTAAGAACTCCATTTCTTTCGCATGTCAATATAGTAAAACTCTTAACCTGAAAAATCAATCACCGTAATTTTGTTATATCTCTATTCTGACCCGGATTTCCGGAAAAGGCTGAAAATATTGCATTATACTGGCTTAATAGCCTCTGATCCGATATCTGAAAGACCGGTTATTATGCTTTTCTGACCTGCTTTCCACGCGCGCAGGATTGTATTTTTTTATGTTTTGGTTTTTTATTTTATATATTTAATATTATATATATTTATATTATTTAATACCGGATCACCGCAGAATAGCATCATTTTTTGTCCACATAAATAACAAAAACACGGTAAGTCATAACAGATTAACGGTGACCCCTAACAAAATAACGGCAAAAGATAACAAATAAACGGTGATGGTCAAAAAGCACTAAAGGATAACGGAATTTTTGTAAAAATCGTCTTATAACAAAATTACGGTGATATTTAGGGATAGATAACACAATGACGGTAATATGTGTAAACCTATAACAGGATTACGGTAGAAGCGTATGGAATCAATTAAACCGTAAATTTGTTATAATCAGATCTTTTTCCGAAGCAAATAACATTACTACGGTCAATCGTAAGAAATATTTAAGCCGTAATTATGTTACATGTTTTCCGGGAGTCTTCTTTTTGATGAACTTTATAACAAATAAACGGTGATTTGGTACCTGCACTATCAAATGATGAATAAATGAATACGAACATATAACAAATATACGGCGAAAAAACACAGGTTGAATTATTTTTTAAGGATCAGCATTTTTTTCAGAGGCCGGATTATAACAAATAAACGGTATCCTTCAAAAATGAAAGATACCGTCGTTTTATATAAGTTTCTACCGTGATTATGTTATTAAGTCGGAATTCATGACCGTAAAACTGTTATAAGTATCTATGTTATCAATAAGAACCGGTAGTTTGTCCTCCGGTTTCTACATAGCTTAGATATCAATCTTCTCTAACAGTGCCCTGATATCCCCGGAAGGCTCAGCCTCCTTAAGATGCCATACAGCATATTTTACAGCATTGGAAGGAACGTAATCATCCTTAAGCCACTCTTCAAGGACACTCAGAGCCATTTGTCTCGTACCGTTTACCGGAGAATTAAGAGAAGCAACTATAAAATCCTCTCCTTCTCCCGCAGAGTCTGAAAGATTCTGTATCAGGAAACTAAGCTGATGGAAAGGCCTGTACTCTTCTCCTATTCCGAGATTATCCTTAGGTCCCGACGCCATCATATCAAGAGGCAGCTTCTTTCTGAAAATGGAGAAAACTCTGGAAAGAGTCTCACTGTTTTTTGGAAGAATGTCTACGAGTGAGGCATTGGCAGAAAAATCCTCTTCCATTGCTGCAAGAACCTCTTCGGTGCAGTCTATATCCATACGCTTTGCAAGGCGGTAGTCTTTCTTTTCGGTCACAAGCTTTGATACGAAGTCTTTCAATTCCTTTGAGTTAAGGAGGTGTTCAAGTCTTTCACCAAGCTTTCCACTTTCATTAAAAATATTCCGGTTAAGGTAATCCCTGATATCAAGTAAGGTACCGAGAGCCTCAGTGGTCTTCACCCTGTGTTCAGACTGTTTTATGAAGCCTGAAAGAATTTCCGTGCGGTCTGACATTGAAGAAATACCCTGAAGCGTTCCTTCATCCAGAAGTCCGGCAATAATGGGACGGGCTAAAAGATAATCGTCGTCATTGAAGGCCGGATTCAAGAATACCTTACCAAGGTTTATCTTCTCTGCCACGGTGCGTGCAGAATATGCGGCACCGACATTGTTCCTTACACCTTCGCGGAACAGCCAGTCCTTTATCTTTCCGGATGAGGCCTCTATATGTTCAACACAGTGAATGCGGCCCCAGCCCTTTGTATGTTTTGCAAAATCCAGAATAGCTTCATTTCCGTCCTTCCAGGTTTCGGCTACCATTATGGAAAAAAGCGTCAGCTCTTCGGATCTGGAAAGTGCTTTAACAACATCCTTTACAGCTTCATTATCATCGGTGTCCATCATCTCAAAAAGCACGAGGGCAAACTTGAGGGCTTCCGGGTTATCGGTTTTGATGATAACATTGGCCGCAAACTGAAACACTGCTTCGGCATCAATGCTTCCGGCGTTATCATTGACCCACCTCTCAAGCTTTTCAACCAGCGGAAGCATGCGGACTTCGGGGGCTGAGAAGAAGGATTCGAGATCATATTCTGACGAGTCAAAATCATGCCCGGAGGCCTCATTTATAACATCGATAAGAGCTTCTTCATCGCTGTCAGCCTGCATATCGTGGTAAAGGTACATGCCGTCCAGGGCACCTTCTACAAGGCGGATGCCAAGCTTGCCTGAAGAAGCAGCTTTTGATATGCGGAAGTCTTCCGGCAAAGTGCCGTCCGGTCTCAGGTTATCACAGATTGATTCATATATTGAATTTGACATTAAATGCTGCCTCCGATATCAGTATCCGTAATGCTCACGCTGTGTGTCTTCGTCATATACCTTTTTATAGGCGGCGGTTCCCTGATGAAGGATCTTTATGAGATACCACTCTACGCCCTTAATGGTTACCATCTCACCAACCTCTTTCTTTGCGAAAGGATGGCTGGGAAGGTTGATACGGGTGGTTACTTTCTTTTTTCCGTCGGAAATGACTATGTAGTCTCCCTGCTGAGCGCCGGACTTGCCTTTAAGCTTTGTGTTAAAAAACGGACGCTGGCTGTTTTTGCCGGTCCCGGGAGAATTACTGTTTTTTGATTTGTTAAATGAACGTGGTTTTTTATTATTCATTGGTCACCTCGGAAATCCTGTGTACGGGCAGTATCCGCCCGGATGGTTTAATGCCGTAAATCTGTTATAAGTTGGCTAAAACATGTAAGTTCGCTTTCGGTAAAAACGGTTACGAGCATCCTGATGTCAAAAAACAAGGGCTTTCTGTGATTATAACAGAAAGCCCTGTGTAAATATAACCTATGTAACAAGTTCTTTGAAAATACCGGATTAATCAGAGGTTACTGCCGGTTTTCAAAGATTTTTAAATATCAGTTTTCAAGGAATCCGTCAAGCTCACGCTTATACTTCGGATTCTGAAGCTTATGCAATGCTTTATTCTCGATCTGACGGATACGCTCACGGGTAACGTGGTACATGGTTCCGATTTCCTCAAGAGTTCTTTCGCGACCATCCACAAGACCATATCTCATCTCAATGACTTCGCGTTCACGTTCACTGAGGTTTACCAGAATCTTTTCAAGCTGCTGCTTCATCATTACATTATTTATGTTCTGTTCCGGTGAAGTGATCTTATCATCTGCTATAAATGAACCAAGATCTGAATCCTCATCCTCTCCCACCTTGCTGTCAAGGGACGCAGGACCGGCATCATAGTTGATAACCTCCTGAATGCGTTCCTCCGGAATATTGAGGGCTTCACTAAGATCAAAAGTCGTAGGCTCATGTCCAAGCTCTAAGGCAAGTTGACGAGAGGTTTTCTTGATCTTATTTATGAGTTCCACCATGTGAACAGGCACTCTGATGGTTCTTGACTGATCGGCAAGGGCTCTTGCTATTGACTGACGGATCCACCAGGTTGCATATGTAGAAAGCTTAAAACCTCTGTCCGGTTCAAATTTCTCTACCCCACGCATGAGGCCAATGTTTCCCTCCTGGATCAGATCCAGGAAATTCATGCCACGACCGGTATAGCGCTTTGCGATGGAAACCACAAGTCTCAGGTTACATTCCACCAGTTCCTGTTTCGCTGCCATATCTCCGTTTTTGCAGCGAACTGCAAGATCATGTTCGCGCTCCGGAGTAAGGAGCGGATAGCTTCCGATCTCTTTAAGGTATATACGTACCGGATCGTCGGCGGAAACATTTTCAAGATTTGTGAGAGCCTCCATGTCAAGGGCTCTGACTTCCTTATCTTCTTCAGAAAGCTCTTCTTCGGATATTTCCTCGTCAGAAAAATCGTCTCTTTCCTGGTTGATGCCTGTCAGTGAAGACTTCTTAATATTTTTGATGACATCAGAGTTGTCATCAAACTCACTAAAAACACTGTCTTCCGGAGAAGTAACATTATAATCATCTGAATCGATGAATATGGTGTGCTTTTCCTCCAGAAGCTCTCTATCACTATGTATCATAAAACTTCCTATATCCCCATATTTTTCTTCTAAACAGCCTTGCTATTTTATTTTGAAAACAAATATATTGCAAGACATAAGGGGGATATTTAGGAAAATAATACATAAATCTTATTTATAACACATATAAATTTGTGCACAAAAAATCCCGGTAGGCGTCCCGGGATTTTTTATAAAAGGATTATAATTTGAAATTTGTAAAAAAAGGATTGTGCATTTATTTCGTTTCTTTTCTTAACTTGATTCTAATATACACAATCCCTGAAAATAGTGATTGAAGAAAAACGAAATCTCTGATTATGAAATTCTTAAGACGGACATTAAGAATTATCGTAGGGATAATGGACCGGGGGGACGGGGTCCATCCACTATCTTTTTGAGTTGTACCGCAGTATCTCCTGCATTATAAAAGCGAGGACGAGACCGCCTCCGAAGCCTCCCACATGAGCCATAAAGTTTATGGAAGGATCCATATATCCTGCAGCCAGTGAAAGAATAACGGAAATCAGTACTCTCTTTATGGGAAACAGCTTTCTCAGACGGGGATTCATGGCAAACAGTATAAATACCGAGAGAAGGCCGAAAATCGCTCCGCTGGCGCCGGCTGAAACCACAAATTCGTTTGATATTCCCTCATAAAGCAAGGTCAGCATATTTCCGGAGATTCCGGAAAAAATGTAAAGGACAAGATACAGAAAGTGTCCATAATAGTGTTCTACATAGGGACCCAGAGCAAAAAGGGAAATCATATTGCTGCCCAGATGTTCCACTCCGAAGTGAATAAACATGGAGGTGATAAATCTGTACAGCTGACTATCCACAATAATATAAGGTGTGTAGAAGGCACCAAAAGCGAGGGAAGTTTCGATATCTTCACTTCCCCCCAGCATTTCTTCCGCGATAAACATTATCACATTAAGAGCTATAAGATAGTATGTAACAAAGGGCACCCATTTACGGGTTGGCTTAGCATTAGTGTTTTCCATAAAAAAGATTATAGTACACTTAAAAGATAATTACGATGGTATCTTTGTGAGCATTCAAAACATAGGAGCAGGAACGGACGTTTTCAAGGTAGTCGTAAATCTCGTGTTCCGTAAACAGCCGGTCTGTGATTTCGGACATGGTGTCAGCATTATCAGTCCTGAACTGGACAAGGTTTTTGCCGCTGTTCTGGGCGGAGCTGATCTTTGAACCGATCGTTTCAATATCCGGAAATGTAAAGTAGTTGCCGGTGTAAATGTAGTAATTATCATTGTAGGAGTAGCAGGTAGGAACCGGAATGTTTGCATCAGGGGTGTGATTTACATACATTTCGGCATCCGTAAGTCCGAAGTAGGAATAGTTTATGAAGGAGGTTGTTGAATCCTGAGAGGATACCGTGGATTCTCCGAAGGTAACATCTATCTGGTACCAGCCTCCGTCCATAAGGATCACATTCCAGGCATGAGGACCGCCTTCTGCAGTACCTGTAACCAGTATAGCCGGGATCCCCATGAGCTGTGAAAGATACTGGAGAGTCTTTGCGTAACCGTTACATACTGAGCGATGGAAAAGAAGAACCGAAATGATATTCTGGTTCTCATCGGATCCTTCTTCGTAGTCTGTAGTGCTGACAATTTGATCGTACAGGTACTTGATCTTTGTATAATCATCAGTTGTGGTTCCGTCCCTGAAGCCGGGAACTCCTGCAAGCACTGTTCCGATAACCTCGTTAAGAGAGGCTTCGTAGGAGGAAACCTCCTCTTCCGACATGGTGTACTGACCTTTCACGGTTATGGAGGTGACAACACCGTTTATGGATTCCACGGAATAATGTATCCCACTTGTGTAGAAAATTTCCGGATGGTCTGCCATAACGTAATTGTAGACGGTATTAAGCTCATCGGAATCAAGAGTTGATACGGACCTCTCTTTCCTGTTAGTGACAGAATCAAGGATTTCCCGGTAAACGGTTTTTCTCTTTTCATTCAGAAGATTATAACAGTAGTAGCCTGCCTGGCTTTCGTCAGTGATGTCGCCGGTATCTCCGAATCTTGCATCCAGACTTTCCTGAAGATCCTTAATGAGTTCTTCGGAGGGTTCTGATTTTTCTGTACTTTCTTCTGTTGCACCGGTTTCCACGGAAGCGGTTGATGCTTCGGTAGTTTCATTTTCGGTGGGCCGGTCAGGAGCTTCGGACTCCCTGGGAACCAGTCCGTTTTCTTCCAAAAGAGATTTAACCGGCTCCGGCAATGAAGAAATCAGCTTATCGACGCTGAGTTTCTCCGAATAATATGAAATAACATAATTAACAATGGTCAGTGGTGACTCGTCATAATACTTTCCAAGTCCGATAAAGAGAGCTGCAGTCAAAAGAAGAATGCAGAGAAAAACAGGAAAACATCCTCCGCCGGAGCTGCGACGTTGTACCTTTTTCCTGAGATGAGGCGTTGTCTCATTATATGGGTCTGTATAGTCATAATGTCTATAAGGGTCTCGCATCGATCAAAATCCTTTCTTAACTGCCCATGATCTCCGATCGCGGGAGCCGCGCGGCTTTGAGCGGTTCAAAAGAATCCGTGAGGATTCTTTCTTTGCTGCCTGTGACAAATAGTATAAGCTGTATACACAAAATAGGGAAACGCTATTTGAGCGTTTCCCCGGAGAGTTCTATTAAAAAAGACTATTTTAGTTTGCGAAGTACTGTGGGATTCCCTGTACGAAGTTACGGAAGTTCTCGGCATTGTCCGATGCATTCTGTCTCCTGTCAGCTGCCTTGTCCGGATCGGTTGTCAGGGTGATGGAGACCGTAACATCTTCATATTCACTTCCATAAGGACGCTTTACCGTAAGGTTGATGGTTTCGCCCGCTGCATATCTGTTGAGAAGCTCCTGCATGTCATCGAGACTTGTGACACTCTGGTCATCAAACTTAACGATGATGTCCTTCTCCTGAAGATCTGAGTTTGCTGCGGCAGAGCCTTCGACGATCTTATAAACATATACGCCCTCTACCATGCCATAGGCTTCCGCAGTTGCTGAATCTATGGTCTTTGCCTGAATACCAAGATATCCTCTGTTTTCTTCTGATACTTTGGCTCTGGTTTCCTTAAGAGCCAGTGTATTGATAACCTCTTTAGCAATGTTGCTTGGGATGGAATAGCCCATACCCTCAACATCTGTGCTTGAATACTTGGCAACATTGATACCGATGAGCTGTCCTTCCATATTGAGAAGGGCACCGCCGGAGTTACCGGGATTAATTGCGGCATCTGTCTGAAGAAGTCCGGATTCTGTACCTTCACCGGTTTCAACGTCTCTGTTTTTAGCGGAAATGATTCCTGTTGTAACGGACTGGCCGTATCCGAGGGCATTACCGATGGCTACTACCTGGTCTCCTACCTGAAGGGCATCGGAGTCACCAAATTCGGCTATTTCTATGGCAGAAAGGGTGTCTTTCGACATATCGGAGAGCTTTACTGCGATAACAGCCAGATCTGCCGAAGAATCTTCTCCCTTGATCTCTGCTGCTACTGACTCGCCATCCACAAACTGGACACTGAGTTCGGTTGAACCCTCTATAACATGATGGTTAGTTACGATGAGAAGCTCGGAATCTGTCTTTCCGACAATGACACCCGAGCCGCTGGCAGCAGCCTCTGTCTCACCGCCGTTTCCGAATATTGAATAACCGTACTGCTTATATCTTATGGTATTTGTTATGGAAACAACCTGAGGCATGGCACCCTGTGCTATTTCGGTGACAGATTTTACTGCGCCTGTGGTGGATGTTGTCCGGACGGTGGCATTATCATTACCTGAGAAAAGTGCGTTACTTATGATGTTGTTCTCCTGCCCTGCAGTCATTGTATCAGCACCGTTGTTTTGGGCAAATGTACCGGACGCGGCAACATCGGCAGCCGCCTCTGCATGAGCCTCTATAGACTCAGAAGCTCTGTTTACCCCCACCATGGCAAGGCCTGAAACTGAACCAAAAACCAGGGCACTAAGAACGATAGCGGCTACATTTTTTCCTAAATTGTGTCTATACATAATAACCTCCGTTGTTAAGGTAAATTGATTTTGATGGTTGTATAGTAAGGAAAAAGTGTGACTTGTTTTTGTTGATTTGGTGGAGATTCTGTGACGAAAATGTCAAGAAAATGTGTCCTGATCCGAGAGATGGACCTGGGGGACGGGGTTAGTGGGTCATTTTATTAAAATGACCCACTAACCCCGTCCCCCAGGTCCATCCGGAAGCTGTTGAAACCAGGCAGCAATTCTAAATTGATTTTATATCGGCCAGAAGCAAAAGGCTCGATATGTGCATGGCAGTGATGCCGGCGCACTGGAGCTTGTCCAGGATCCTTATATCATCATCAATGAAGAGATGCGGAGTTTCCAAGCCCCGGAATCTTTTTTCAAGAGTCTCTTTCACAATGGGGGATTTGTCGGAACCTCTGGTGAAAAGGATGTTTTCCGGTGGGAACAAACCGGGATAAACCCTATTTATGAATTTTACCTTCTGGGCATCCTGTGTACCGGAACCGGATAAGCTTATAACAAAATTACGGTTAGGATCTGTGAAGCGATTTATATACTGCTTCATGATCTCAGCCCCCACGGCAGTCTCGTAGATATCGTGCTCTTCCACAAAAGCGTCAAATTCTTCATCACTGCAAACATTTATGCCGTCGGAACCATATCCGTAGATCGCCAGCACACCGTCTATATCGAAAAAACGTACCAAATCTTTTCTTATCATATAGTCTGTATCAAGTCCAAGCCTGTAGTTTTCATCAAACATAGTCTGACCTCCATCAAAAATATTTCAGCAAAAGTGCAGGAAATCCACCGGGGACGGTTCTCAACCGAGAGAACCGTCCCCGGTGGATTTCTGTAAAAGATTTTATCGGAATGCGAATTGCAGTATCACTGTTGCCACTGCAAATGTCACGAAGCTGTAAATCATAGTTCTTCTGGAAATATCTATAAGCTCTGCTTTGTTTTTGAAAAGAGCAAATCCGAAGATTACAAATGATGTTACAAATATAAGCATTATGCCACATAATAAGAAGCCGATAACATTGGTCACCATAGGAAATCCTCCGTTGATTTCACCGTATATTTGTTATAAGTGAATAAATAAGCAATAATTGATGCTAAAAGTATGTCATGCTACAATATCCGCATGAATAAAGAACTTAAATTATTAACAACATTTAACTGCCCCAAATGTAAGCAGGTAAAAAAAGAGCTGGATTCAAGGGGCATCACATACACTGAGTGTCCGGCAGACAAAAAATCAGGGATAGATCTGGTTGTAAAGTACCGGGTCATGACTGCTCCCACCCTGTTTATTCCGGAAACTGAGGATAATTACAGGTACATCACTGATTTTCAGGAGATAATGGATTATGTACGGCGGTGATTTCTTCGGCTGTCATGTGATCCAGCATCCCATAATCCAGGTTGTAGGTCACAAATTCATCGTAATCATACATATCTTCAAAAATGGTCATGCGGTATTCCGGATCCTGTTCATCCTTCTCACCATCCTCGAGATATTCTGCCTTAAGGATAGATATAACATATTTACGGTCTTCCGAGGGCATGTTTTTGGCGGGACTCTTTCCACTGTCCTCACAGGAATGAATATAGCTCTGTATTACTGCGTGTAAAGCATACTCTTCGTAAATATTGGGAATGAACTCTTCCTTTGATTTAACGCCCTTAAGAAGAGATATGTATGCAGTGGCGGCATCAAGCTTTGAGTAATGGTCGGGAAAATAGTATTTTATATTTTCCTGAAACTCCGTATCATCGGAATTTACCTTGAGATAGCTCTTTCCGGCTGCTGCTTCCATATAGTTCATAAGAAGAGACATGATGCGGTTGTTTATGAATTCAGAGATGCAGGCATTGGCCTTCTGATCTCTTGTGAACTGTGTTGAGATCTTTAACATGGTTTTATCCTTATATGATAGTCTGAAAAATGTTACGTTCATATAAAAGTATAACAAATTAACGGTACGTGCAAAAGAGTACTTTACCCAATACCAGCGGGGACGGTTCTCGCGGTTGAGAACCGTCCCCGCTGGAACGTCCCCGGTGGAAGAATTTCAATGGAGAAATATATGATAAACAGAGAAGACATGCTGGAACTTACCAGAAGAATGACCCTTAGCAGAAACTGCTTTTACAGAGTGGCCGGTGCTTATATGGATCCGGAGGGATATATAGATAACACTTTTAATGCCAACTTCCGGAACATGGGGACACACGATAAAAATGTGAACCTGGAGCTTGCCAAGACCATTCCCTTTTCGAAAACAAATCAGCAGCTCAGAAGCTATGAGTTTCCGAAAGGCGATATGGCTTATGACAGCATTCATAAGCTGGTTATGGCATTGTCACAGTATGGTCTGAAGGATGATCTTTTGGTGCAGACCCTCTGTGAGCAGCTGGCCGAAGCTATCCATATTCCACAGGAGTATGGGATATTTATCTATCACGGACTTTATGATGTGCCGAGGAAGGGCTCAGACAATGAGGAGCAGGGTGAATCAGAGGAAGTTTTTCAGTTTATTATCTGCGCTGTCGCAAGAGTTGATAAGGACTACAATGCCGAAAAACCGGAATTGGGCTTTTTGTTCCCGGCTTTTGAGAACAGATCAAGTGATCCGAGCCGTATAGATATTTATTGCATTGATCCTGAAAATCCGGATATGGGGTTTGTGAAGAAAATACTGGGGAAATAAACTTATGGAAACAGAATACCACCGGGGACGGTTCTCGCCGGCGAGAACCGTCCCCGGTGGTATTCTTACAAAAAGAAAACCCTGAGATTTCTCTCAGGGCTCCCAAGGGTTGAAGCCGGGATTCGGACTCGAACCGAAGACCTACTGATTACAAATCAGTTGCTCTACCAACTGAGCTATACCGGCGCAAAACTTATTGCTCGGATATAGTATCAGATAGGTTTTGTTCTGTCAACCACATTTTTTATTGTTTGACAATTCAGCAGGTGGACCGGAGGGACGGGGTCGGTGGTCCACCTGCTGAATTATTGCTTATTCTTTGCATTTCTGCAGCTTAACCCGGAAGGATATCTGTCTTTCTGTGGGCATATCGTCAAATTGGATAGTGTAGGCATTTTTATCCATATTCACATCTTTTATCGTGCCGAGACCAAAGGCTTTGTGGGCTATCCTGTCGCCGATACTGAAAAGCTCGGAATCGTCAGGTTTCCTTAAACGGGAGTTTACCAGGTTGATGTAGCTTTGGGTTTCTGATATAAGTCCTGCCTTGGGGGCTTCTGTAAAGCTGAGAAGGTCCGGATCTATATCAAGGATAAATCTTGAGGGGTACCGGGGAGATCCGTCAAAGTTTTTTCCTGCAGCCTCTGAAAGATAAAGCCCCTTTTCCGCACGGGACATGGCGACAAATGCAAGTCGCCGCTCTTCTTCCATTCCTTCCAGAGTATTGGTCTTTTTGGAAGGGAAAATGCCTTCCGACAGACTGCACAGAAAAACATAAGGGAATTCAAGACCCTTGGCAGTGTGTACCGTCATAAGCTTAACTCTGTCTGTGGCATCCGCTTTATCCATATTTGAGAACATGGCAACATTTTTGAGATAGCCGGAAAGGTCAGTCTCCTCTCCTGCGCTGGTCTCAAATTCAAATACGGACTGCTTCAGCTCCGCCAGATTATCAAGTCTTTCCTGGGAGCCTTCGGTCCGGAGCATTCTCTCATAGCCGGATTCATTAAGGATGGATCCGAGAACCTCTGAGATGGTTTTATCTTCATAGGTGGCCGCATATTTCTCGATCATGGCTATAAACCGTGCGGCCTCAGTTCCCTTAAAGATATCATCCTCGATATTCTTCACAAGTGCTTCATACAGACTGCATCCGTGCTCTTTTGTATAATCCTCCAGAAATTTCATGCGGCGAACTCCAAGGTTACGCTTTGGAACATTGGCGATGCGTCTGAAGGAAAGGTCGTCCTTGAAAACGATCATCCTGAGATAACACAGGGCGTCCTTTATCTCCATGCGGCCGAAAAACTGGACGCCGGAGTAAATGGTGTAAGGAATCTGAGATTTGAGAAAAACCTCCTCCAGAGTCCTGGTCACATAGTGAGCCCTGTAGAGGCAGGTCATATCCTTGTAATCAACCCCCATCTGATGCAGGGTTTCAATGTTTTTGACTATCCATTTGGCTTCCCCCTCCGCATTCTCAGCCAGATGGCAAACAACGGGTACGCCGTCCTGAAGAACCGGGACAAGATCCTTAGACATACGCTGCTTGTTTTTACTGATGAGGGAGTTGCATACCTTCAGTATCTGAGGGGTGGAGCGATAGTTCTCCAGCATCATTATGGTCTTCGTTCCCGGATAATGTTTATCAAAATCCAGCAGGTACTTAACATTGGCACCTCTCCAGGTGTAAATGGTCTGGTCAGGATCTCCCACGATGAAGAGGTTTTTGTGGTAGCCGCAAAGCACCTCCATAAGCTTATACTGCAGGGGGTCAATGTCCTGGAACTCGTCTATTTCGATGTACTCCAGCCTTTTTTGCCACTTGAGGGCGATGTCGGGATTTTCCCGGAAGATATAGAGACTGAGGATAATGAGGTCATTGTAATCCACCGCAAAGGTTTTACGCTGCTGATAGAGATATCCGTAGAAAAGGATATCATCCACCTTTTCAGCCTTCATGTACTTTTGATACAGCTTATCAATGGGAAGCTGTATCATATCAAGATAGTACTCCGGTTCAGACAGACATTTACGTATCTCAAACATGTCCCTTGCGTTTCCGTAGGTTTTATCCCGGAGTGTAAGGCTCCTCTCCTCATAAATGATCTTCAGCATCTCGTCAATATCACCGTTATCAAGCACCATGAAGCTTTTGGGATAACTGATGGCATGACTGTCCTCCTGAAGGATGTTGACACAGAAACCGTGGAAGGTGTTGATGTAGCCGGTGTCATTATCTCCGGTAAGCTGGTGAATACGCTGGCGCATTTCATTGGCGGCCTTATTGGTGAAGGTCACGCAAAGGATATTGCCGGGGAGGACGCCCAGATCATTTACAAGATAAGCAAATCTGTGAGTCAACGCCCTGGTCTTTCCCGAGCCGGCGCCTGCTATAACCCGCACGAAGCCTTCTGTCGTGGTGACGGCTTCAGTCTGGGCTTCATTTAATCCTACAAGTACATCTTCCATAAATGGTAATAATCTCCGATATAAATTCCCGGGCAGGGATGGAATCCCAAGGTCTGCCCTGTTTTTGGTTCTGTCTTCTATGATCGTGGGTTCCGCATGAGCATGAGCGGGCAGGGATGGAATCCCAAGGTCTGCCCGGTCTTTGGTTCTGTCTTCTATAATCGTGGGTTCCGCGTGACCATGAGCGGGCAAGGGTCAGCACTTATTCACTTTTCATCAGCGGTGAAATCTCTCCGTCTGACATTATGATAAGCTTTTCCGTCGCTCTGGACATGGCGGTATAGAGTCTGTGCCTGAAAAGTTCCCTGTCCGGGTATTCCCTTATGTTCACATCCGGAAGGATAACGGTATCGAACTCCAGTCCCTTGGCAAGCTTAAGTTCCATAAGGATAATGCCGCTCTTCGGGAGCTTCTCGTAATTTTTCACCACATGAGGCAGCTCTTCACCGAGATCCCTGGTCATCATGTTGATGCCCGACCTGTCCTGACAAATGATGGCTGTGAGCCCTTCTGTCCGGGTGTTTTCGGCTATGACGGATTTAAGTTTTTCAACGTACTCCTCATGATTTCCAAAGGCAAGGATCTCCGGTTCGATGCCCTCTCTTTGAACAGAATTTGTCTGTACACTGATCTCCTTTGGAAGGAGCCCCGTAAACAGAGAGGTTATCTCCGGTGAAGAACGGTAGCTGGTCATCAGTGACATATGGGTGACTTCTTTTCCCTGTGAAGTAAACATCCTGCTAATGTCTTCGAACCGGGCTGTTCCGCTGTGTATGGACTGGAACTCATCCCCCAGCATCATGAAATGTGCATTCCTGAAATACTTTGTCATGACCATAAGCTGTGCTTCCGTATAATCCTGAACTTCATCCACGATTACATAGCGGGTGTTATGATCGCTGTAGCCGATAAGTGACATCTTGAGATAAGTAAACTCCGCAGGTGTCAGATCATCCTTACCCAGGATTTTCTTACCGATGCCTTCGATGTCAAGCCAGCTGAGATTCTGGATTTTTTCCTGAACTCCTCCGAACTGATTCTCGTCCGGATCAAAATCGTGAAAACTGATGTTGCCGAGATCCAGCTCTTTGTTCTTGTTTTCGATCTTTTTGGCATTTTTCTTTGCCAGCTCCTGGAGATCTTCTATTGCTGTCTGGATGATCCAGGCTGTGGAGCTGGAGCTTCTGTACTTACGGAGAACCCCGGCGATCTGCTTTTTATCAAGAACCTTTGCATGTTTAAGATTGATGCCATGGATGAAACGCTCGTCTATCTTAAAGCCCTTAAGTCCTTCGTCAATCTGCCTGAGGGAATCCGCCTCTGTGATATCCGCTTCTCCGAGACTCTTAACACCGATGGTATCAAGGAACAGGGACCAGGTCATGGTGTTGGGGTTAGCCTCGCCCATTTCAGGCAGAACGTTATCGATGTACTGCTGGAAAACCGGGTTCAGAGTTATGAGACATACCTGGTTCGGGCGCAGATTTTTACGTCTTCTGTAAAAAAGATAGGCTATTCTCTGAAGGAGCACAGAGGTCTTACCGCTTCCTGCGATACCCTGGACCAGTAAAACCGGGACATCCGGGTGCCGGATGATGGCATTCTGCTCCTTCTGGATGGTTTCGGTGATGGACTGCATCTTATCCGTTCTTTTTCTTGTGAGAGAATGTATAAGCAGCGGATCCTCCAGGGCGATCTTTGTGTCAAAGTAGGCCTTCAGAAGGTTCTGTTCGATGTCAAACTGCCTTCTGAGCTTCAGATCCACAGGGATCTTTCTGTCGTCAACTGAATAGAAGGTCTCTCCCATCTGCTGATTATAGTAAACCTCCGCTATAGGGCTTCTCCAGTCAACGACCACGGGCTCGTGATCTTCATTGGACACAGAGGTGGTGCCGATATAGTAGGACTCATCTTCGGTTTCCTCCGGGAAACGGACATTGATACGGGCAAAGTAGGGCCTTGGCAAAAGTCTGTTGACCTTTGAAAGGGCAGTGCTTACAGTACGGCTGCTGATATTCAGCTCTTCAACAGCGCGGCTCATGGTCTCAAATTCGATAAGAGTTTCCTGAGCCTCTTCTATACCCACAAAGTCATACTGTAGGTCGTCACTTACTGTGTTTTTCTCTTCCGTGGCCTGGTTCTGGAGGTCGATAAGTTCTGCCTCCATCTGAGCCTTCATGTTCGTAAGCTTGTTATAAAGCTCTGTCAAATGATTCTGTTCTTCTTTAAAAATATCGTCCTGCATCTATTTCTTTCCTGAAAAATGTATGTTGACTGTAATGTAGCTTTGGGTAAAACCGGGCGCATAAGGATGCTCGCTCCGGATATTTATACCGTGACTGCTCCCGGGAAATAATCGGAAATCCGTTCTTTGTTAAGCTGTTCGCCTATTACGATGAGGACATCCTGAGTCTCACCCGTTACAAGCTTTATTTCAATGTTTTCGACCGTGGCATTGACCTCCAGAGAAAGGGGGTCTCCACTCGTGATATCCTTGTTCCGGGCATCCGTACCGGATTCATCCGGCCTGTCCGCAGAAGCTCCTGTACCGGTGTCGGTGATAAAGCCCTTGATTCTGAAGATATTTCCGGCTTTCCTGTCTTCAAACAGTTTTGAAATCTTCTCCCGAAGCTCCGCTTCCGACGTCCTGTAGTAAAGATAAAACAGTGACTGGTAATGATCATCTTCCGGAGAAAGCTTTACATGAGAAGCATTAATGAAGCCTGCGTTTTTAATGCTTTCAAAATCCTCATCAGTAAGCTCCTCCCAGGGTTTTGCCAGAATATCCTTTTGCCCGCTGAAGCGCCGCTTACATTCGAAGTGCTCCATGGAAGCATTAAGATAATTTACCGCATCCCGGGTTACCGTAATTATGTTAGATGTTTCATCCAGCTTACTGATCAGAACCTTTCCGGCTCTTGCAGCTTCAGACATAAGAAGGTAGCGGGATTCCTCGGACATGGCGGTGGCTGTGACCGGATCCATAATCGTGATAACGGATCCTGCCTCATACCATTCGTCCAGAGGACTTTCGTAAAGGGTATCGAAGAACTCATCCACATCATAGATGCCGCTTGGCTCAACGATGACACGGGTGAATCCCAGCATCCGGATGCTTATGAGCTTCGTGCGGAAGCGTCTCTTGTGAGCTTCTGCCCCGTCGCCGCCCACAACCATTTCAAGCTCGCAGTTTGGACCAGGGAGATCCTTAAGCAGAACCATGTCAATGTTTATGGCGCCGTAATCATTCTCCAGAATGCAGACTCTCTCGCCCTGCTCTATCAGGTATTTCGCATATTTTTTTATAAAACTGGTTTTACCGGAACCAAGGAATCCGGTTATCAGGTCAATTTTCAGCATTGTAATGTAATATCCCGGTATCAGGTGTGGATATGGATCAAATCTTTGGCTGTTTCCGATCAAAGGGTATATCGCAGCAGGAATCCGGATTAGTCCAGCTCCTTTCGGAGCTTTCTTATAGCTCTCTGTTCCCTCTGTCTTATGGCTTCGATGGAGACATTGGAAAGAGCTGCAATTTCCTTCAGGGTGTGCTGCTTTCCGTCATAAAGACCGTATCTCAGTACCAAAGTGTCACGTTCGTCATCGGAAAGTGTGTTCAGGGACTGGTATAGTTCCTGATGAAGCTCGTGCTCCATAACGATTTCTTCAACATTATCAGGGGAAATGGTCATATCCCCAAGCTCAGAGGTTTCACCATCCTCTTTTCCGATTTTTTTGTTAAGAGAGGTTGCTCCCAGGACCACGTTGTTAAGCCGGAGACATTTGCGAACCTCTTCTTCGGAAAAACCGGAGTCCTCCATGATGGCATGGATCATTTCATCACCCTCAAGATGCTCAAGATCACGTTTACGCATAATGCTCTGAACCTTGAAGATGCGTTCCAGCTGATGGTTTGAGAGACGGATGCCGAATCCGGCATTGTAGATCTCTTTTACGATGCTGTCTCGGATCCAGTAAACCGCATAGGTGGAAAATTTTGCTCCGTAGGAAGGGTCATAGCTTTGGGAAGCTTTTATGAGACCGATCTTTCCCACGCTTTCCAGGTCCTCATGGCTAAGTGTATGGTTGGAGAGATTCACGTAGTTACGGACTATCTGCAGGATAAGCCCTTTGTTTTTCTCGCAAAGCTCTGCTTCGGCATCCTTTTTATCAAGGTTTTTCTGAATGCGTTCCACAAGCTTTAAGTTCTCGGTTTCCAATGCCTGATAGTCCAGGGTTTCCTTGTCCAAATAACACCTCCGGATTTGTAAAGGTAATTTATTTATTTTAGCATTTATAAACTTGGGTGTGAAGAGCCGGAGGGCATCCGTCAGAAATGGGATGCCCTCCGGCTCTGTTTAAAACGCATTCTCAGTCGAACTGGAACTGTTTATTTGTTGTTATTTCTTCTTGAACTAAGGTCAATCACATTTCCGGAATCAGACTCCGGCTTTGCGGCTGCCTTCGCAGCGGGAGCCTTTGCAGCAGGCTGACCGTTAGGAGCCTGAGCTGAAGGACGACGCTCGATGACCATGCCGGCACCCTGAGGATTGATGACCATACCGTTGTAGTTTGCTATAAATCTGTTGATACCCTTAAAGTCAGCGCGGATAGGCTTGAAGTTTGATTTACCAAACTCCTTTGAATACTCAAAGATATCTGTGTATACAGGAAGCATATTCTTGCCGTTTATCTGGACTACCGGCAGCTGAATGCGGCGGTTCTTCTTCTGCGCCTCGGCAGTTGCTGTATCGGCATCCTCTGTAGACTGCTGAGCGGCCGCTGTGTTTACAGGAACATCAGCCTGCTTTGCGTCGCTTTCATCAGCGTTCATATCGGGAGCATCATCCGAACCATCTTCCAATGCACGGAGCGGTATGATAAAGTTTGATTTTGGTACCAGCTGCATGATGCGGTTGAACTTTGCCTTAAGTATATCCTGGCGCTTTCCATAGTTTACAGGCCACTTAACCTCAGCCACATAATCGATAAGGGCAAAGCTTAAGGCCGGATTGTATGGAGGAATCTTATCGGGCTCTTCGTTAATGTAGAAGGGCGCTGAAATCTCGCTTCTGCGGAGGAAGCCCTTGTACCAGCCGTTATCGACGATAACATTCTCAAAACCGAGGAAGTACATGAAGTCAAATATCTTGAGCTGTTCCTTTCCCTGGATCAGCTCAGTTTTTGCTGACATTCCCGGAACTGCGATGACACGTGTCTTACGAAGCTGCTCGTCGTAGAGCTTTGCGGCAATGTTTGCATGCTCCTCGTCGAGGTACATCTGAACGTAGCCTCCGTCCAGAAGCGGGTAGCCGGTTCTTGCATCATAAATAATGTAAAGCTTCTCTGCGGCACGAACCATGTTGAGGAACTGGTTACGGATCTTCTGGTGATTCTGCTCGTAATTCTCAAGAGCCTTCATTCTGTTGGCGGTTACCATAGCTACTTCAAGGAAAAGGATTTCCTGAAGACTCAGATCCTTAAGCATATCAGGTGTGAGTTCCGGCTCATAAATGAGCTTTCCTATCTCATCCTTACGCTCATTTGTGAGAGGATCATCAATCTGAACTGTTGCCTTCGGCATGTCCTGAGCTGCTGCCTGTGCTTCAGCTTCTGCTGTCGAAGCTTTCGTATCCTGAGCCTCTTCGGTCTCGGCAGAAGAATTCTCCCCGCCGTTAACAACCGTAAGATGAGGCTTTTCTTCAGGCTTACGGACAAAGAGGTTTAATGGCATGAGCTCCGGCCATTTAAGATCCTTATGCTCTTCCTCCTGTTTCTGAACCGCCTGATCATGCTGTTCCTGCTTCTGTTCTTCTATCTTCTGCTCGGCCTCAGCCTTTTTCTTATTACCGTTTAAAAAGTCAAATAATGCCATTTCATATGCTCCTGTAGATTTATTTTGCGGATTCCGTTCTCTATCTCATAAGGTAATAGAACCTCATCCAACATCTGTACCCTGTGAATCAGATTTACGTACTTTCTAAAGTTGCCCTTTGTTATCCACCAGCGCTTTTGTTCTCTTTTGCCTTCGGTCCTGCCCAGTCTGATGTACTCAAGCTGCAGTGCTCCGGCCTGTCTTCGCAAAGTTTCAAGTTCAAGCTTTTTTTTATTATATAAATCTCCGGTCATCCTTAACCTCACTCACATGAAATAGTATTATAACAAAAAAGCCGAAAGCTTGCATTAAGATAATGCAGACTTTCGGGGGAAAAGAATCTGCCGAAGCAGAAGGACAACCTGAAAAAACGGTTCGCTCCGGCTCCGGTAAGGTTAAATCAGATTCAGCTCTTTCATAGCATATGCCACACCATCCTCATCTACATTTTTTGTGATGAAGGGGTCGAAGGCTTCAAGCTCCTTTGCGTGAACGCCCATGGCGATATTGTTGCCGCAGGCCTTAAACATCTCGATATCATTGGTGCTGTCACCGAAGCTGTAGGCATCCTCAGGGGTGAGGCCAAGGTACTTTAACATACGGTCAACGGCATTACCCTTTCCGTGACCCTTTGGAACCATTTCGAAAAAGCCCTTGCCACGGTCAATGATATGGAAAAGTCCGGCAAATTCCTGACGGAAGCCCTCCATATCGGAAGCTTTGTGACTTGCGAAATCCGGACCCTTTCCGTTTCCCTGACCGTCGTCAGTCTGGATACAGAACTTTGAGATCTCATAGTCACCGTCAAAGGGTGTGGGATCCAGGGCATCATCACCGGACAGTGCGTTGTAAAACCTGTCGTAGTGAGCCTTAAAACTCGGGTGATCCTTTAGTAGGGACTCTGAGGGGTTGCTGTGCCAGCCGGCTCTGCCCTCCAGTAAAACCAGGATGCCGTATTTATCGGAGGCCTCAATAACACGGGCCTTCACATCCTTTGATACTTTGTAATAGTAAACAGAGGCACCTTCATATATGAGTTCAGTGCCGCAGCCGCACAGGAATCCATCCACTTCCACCAGCTTCTGCACAGCTTTCAGCATACCGATGGTGCGTCCGGAATTTATAAAAACTTTGTTTCCAAGTTCTCTTGTTTGTTTAATGGCAGTAAGGGCGCTTTCCGGTATACTTCTTGTCTTTTCATCCAGTAAAGTGCCGTCTACATCAAAGAATAATGCTTTCATAATAAAAAAATCCTGTCTTAAATATAAATGTTTTGAAGTGCAATAAAAAACGCTCTTGCTCCTCAGATTATAAGGAACAAAGGCGAAATAATAAAGAACAAAGATAAAAATATAGTAGCTGTGGATGCCAAACTCGTCTGCCACCCACAGCCATTGCGCAGCGCCCACACATTCCTACACGCAAAGGCCTGCTTTAAACACATAATGATAACTACGATAAAGTTTTCTTCGCGGTTTTACAGTACACAAAAGTCCGACAAGTAAGATAAAGGGAGGACAAACTTGACGGACTCTTGTATTTCGAACTGATGCCATTGGATTGGTCACATCAATTACTGTTTTAAATCTATGACGCTATTGTATCAGAGGGTTAATCACAAAAGTGTCACAAATGTAAAGAATTTTGCGTTTTATTTAAAAAACTTACAAAATTTTTACTTTATGTTAAATATATCGACAGATAAGCTCCGAATATTACCCCCTAAAGTGAAAAAATTCAAAAAATTTCGAGATCCACCAGGGACGGTTCTCGCCGGCGAGAACCGTCCCTGGTGGATCAAAATACAAGAAGGAGGGGATTTCCCCTCCTTCCCGGTTTACAGCACTGTCAAAGTGTGAACTTATGAACTTCGTCAGAAAGGACATTGGCCTGTCTGGTAAGCTCCTGGCTTGCTGCGGCACTTTCCTCAGCGGTAGCAGCATTGGTCTGAACAACGCTGGAGATCTGATCGATGCCCTGCTTGATATCATTGAGAGACTGCTGCTGATGGTCTGTTGCCCTGGTGATCTCGGCAATAAGCTGAACAGCCTTCTCAGTAGATTCCTGAGTATTCCTGAGATACTCCGCGGTCTGGATAGTGAGCTTGTCACCGGTCTGAACTGCAGCGATAGTCTCGGTAATGAGGTTGGAGGTATCAAGTGCAGCAGTTGATGACTTACCGGCAAGGTTACGAACCTCGTCAGCAACAACCGCGAAGCCTTTACCTGCGGCACCTGCTCTTGCTGCCTCTACCGCAGCATTAAGTGCAAGGATATTGGTCTGGAAGGCGATATCATCGATGGTCTTGATGATGGTTGAAATACGCTGAGACTTATCAGTGATATCTTCCATTGCCTTACGAAGATCAATCATCTGGGTGTTACTTGTATTGATCTGCTCTTCGGCGCTATGGATCTGCTGCTGTGCAATACGAGCATTGTCTGCCATGTGTATGGTCTCATCATTGATCTGTGAAATCTCAGCAGACAATTCCTGAATCGAGCTTGCCTGCTCTGTAGCACCCTGGGCAAGACCCTGGGCACCATCGGAAATCTGAACAGCTCCGCTGTCAACCTGTTTTGCGGAATCCATAATGGAGCCTACGATGGTTCTGAGATTTGATACAAGCTTGTCCATGTTGATCTTGAGCTTAGCAAACTGACCAACATACTCGCGCTTTAATTCAACTTTAAGATTGCCTTCGGAGACTTCTGAAAGGGCTCCGGAGATTTCATCGATATAGCCCTGATAATTCTTAAGCTGATCGGTTGTCTTACTGAAAGCATTGGCCAGCTGTCCGATTTCGTTTTTAGAATCTGTAGGAAGGTCAACATCGAAGTCACCTTCTGAGATCTTAACTGCCGCAGTTGTAACCTTACGAAGAGGAACAGTGATAACAGTGCTTATAACTGTCAGAAGTATAACGGTGACGACAACTAAGATGATGACCATGATAACGTAGCAGATTTTCTGGAAGTTTCTGAGTGATGCAAGAATATCTGATTCAGGCACTGCGGAATACAGGGTCCAGTTTGTATTTGGAACCTCAGAGGCTGCTACATAGTATGTGACATTACCATCTTTAATAAGCTCCGGGTTCCCAGGCTTAATCTTTGCTGCTGCCTGCTCAAGAAGTGCATTTCCTGCTTCCGAGACGGTTTTTCCGTTGATCGAAGTGTCCGGATTTCCGAGAATCATACCACCGCCCACTATGGCAGATATACCGCGCTCCATATCCATGGGTTTCATCTTTGCAGTTTCATCTGCAAGCTCAGAAAGGAAAATATCTATGCCACAGGCACCTTCATCACCATTCTTTAAGGTAATCTTTTTTATATAAGATACGCAAAGAGCATTGGCTAAAGCGTCAACATAGGGGTCTGTGATGGTAAAGCTGGTCAGGTTATCCTTCATGGCAGTCTGATACCAGCCTCTGGCACGGGGATCATAACCGTCAGGTATTGCACTATAATCAGCATAGTACATGCTGCCGTCTTCAAAACCGGTATAGATTCCCTGATTCTTCAGGTCTCCCATATTTACCGACATGTTCATAAAGTCCTGATAAGCCTTTTTATTTGCAAAATCAACAGACTCGGCAGACTTGACGAATGCTTCTCCCCTGGCAACCACGTTCTGCACTCTTGCACCGAACTTCTGTGCATTGAAATCAGACTCGTCCTGTAGGGAATCTTCAGAGAGCGCTCTTATCTGGGTTTCAGCCTGGCTGCTCAAAAACAGTATGATAAATATGATGCTCACTGCAATGATGGGAACGAGGATCAAAAGAAGTGTTGTACTTATGCGTTTCCTTGATCCCTGACCTGGTTCTTTCTGTAATCTTTGTGTAAATGCCTTCATGTTACTCTCCAATTCATAAAAATTTTGCCAAATAATTACACGCTCATTTGTAGACTAAAGATATCTTCGGCATTTTTTACGATTTTATAACGAAATATCTTTCGAAATGAAGAATGTTATGAAATGGTACGGTCAGAGCCGGCAGGCATCCATTTAAAAACGGGTCGCTTCTAAGTGGATGCCCACCGGCTCTGACCTACTTATCTTTGAATTAACTGTTACTGATTGCTCGTTTCTTTTTTGATATAATAGTTTGCATGTATTACACATATATATGATTGCAGTGGTTGGAGGAAAATATGAGACGAATACTTGTTGTAGTAGATATGCAGAAAGACTTTGTTGATGGGGCGTTGGGATCAAAGGAGGCTGTGGCTATAGTTCCGGCGGTTGTGGAAAAGATCAAGTCCTATTCTATTAAGGATGTTTTCGTTACCCGCGACACACACCAGCCGGATTATATGGAG
>JAILDF010000310.1 GCA_024689585.1 Oribacterium sp. | reverse complement strand
CATATGTCAGCGGAAAGCCTGAAAGTATCCGGGTACTTAAGCTCCATATAGTCATTGAGATTCATTTTAAGAAGTTCTCCGGTCTCGATACGTGTCACCATATAGCGGATATGATTCATCATACGATTATATCCGAGGGAGGTGACTTCAAGCTTGTGTCCGGTCTTTTCCTCAATGTAAGAGATACAGTTACGCACTATCTGCGCTGTTTGAAGAGATCTGGCAACATTTTCATTAACGATTGCAGAGTGAACGTGCAGAGCGATAAATCCGATCTCATCTTCATTTATGACGAGACCGTATTTTTGCTCCAGAACAGGAGCAACGGTTTCCGCCACCTGATATTCCATATGAAAAAGAAGGCGAATGTCATCCTTCAGAGGATTTCTGATACTTTCGCCTTTTTTAATTCTCTGAATGGCAAATGCCAGGTGATCTGCCATAGGGAATACTATGGTTCTGTCTACTTTCCCAAAAGCTTTTTCTGCTTCATCAAGAACAGCATCCGAAATCTCAAGACATACAGGATCCACCGCGTTGACGATTGACATAGCATTGCCCCGTTCCGTTGTCTTTTCAAGAGAGTAGATGGAGGCATCTTTGGGAAGGTCCAGTCTCTCAGAGATCTTTACACCGAATCCTATACCCTTATGGAGAACCAGATAAGATTTAAGCCCCTCATCATTTTCCGGGTCAGCCGAAATATTGTTATCAACACCCACAACAATGATAGAATTATGATTTAAAACTTTTCTGACACGATACATAGTTTATATTTATCCTTCGTCTAAAAAACCCCTCCCAGGCATTTCCTGAAAGGGGTTGAAAATCTCGAATCTAAAGCTGATCAGGGTTTTAGCTCTGTATCGCCATTATATGTTTTTTATCCGAGAATGTCGATAGCAATTAAATCTTCGCCCATATTCACCTTTCCGGTCTTGATGAGACGAATCTGCATGTTATCATCGAGGTCGGTGCAAAGAACAGGAGATGCGGTTGAAGGAGCATTCTTGCTGATGAAATCAAGATCCATCTTAAGCATCGGATCACCCTTCTTAACCTTCTGGCCATTCTCAACAAGAACTGTAAAGCCCTGACCATCAAGCTTAACTGTATCGATACCCATATGGAAGAGCATGTTGATTCCATCCTCGGTTTCGAATCCGATAGCGTGCTTTGTATCAAAAACAAATGTTACTTCTCCGTCGCAGGGAGCATAGAGAGTACCGTCTTCCGGAATCATGCAGGCACCCTGTCCCATCATGCCGCCGGCAAATGCCTCGTCCGGAGTTTCTGAAAGCTCTTTTGCCTCACCGTTAAGAGGGCTTCCGAGAATTATGGTTTTAGTTACTGTCTTTTCTGAAGCAGAAGCGGTTTCCTGTGATAATGTTTCTGTATCAGCATTAGCATCTCTATGATACTCTGTTGAAGGCTGTGTCTCGAGATAATCCTCAAGATTTGACTTTACTACAGTAACTGCAGGTCCGTAGATAACCTGTACGCCGGTTCCTTTATGTACAACACCTGATGCACCTGAAGCCTTGAGCATACTGTCATTTACAAGTTCCGGCTTCTTGACTGTTACACGAAGACGGGTAGCGCAGCAGTCAACGTCAGAAATATTTGCCTTACCGCCGAGACCCTTCATGATAAGGTCACTCTTTTCATCTGTAACGTCTGAGTTTTCCCCGTCCTTCTTTGCAAGATAATCCTTCTTGCTGTAGAGACGTGTTTCCTGATCGTCATCCTCACGACCGGGAGTCTTAAGATTAAACTTCTTGATAAGGAAGCTGAAGATAAAGTAGTAAAGCAGGAAGTAAATGATGCCTACAGGAATGATAAGCATCCAGCTTGTCTTCTCGTTACCTTGAAGGATACCGAAGAAGAACAGGTCGAGAAGTCCGCCTGAGAAGGTGAGACCAACTGCAATATTGAGCATATGTGCGATCATGTATGCTGAACCTGCGAGTATAACCTGTACTACGAAAAGCATTGGTGCAACGAAAAGGAATGAGAACTCGATAGGCTCTGTGATACCTGTAAACATTGATGCAAGAGCGGCTGAGAGAAGAAGACCTGCGGCCTGACCGCGCTTCTCAGGCTTTGCAGTGCGAACCATGGCAAGGGCTGCACCCGGGAGACCGAAGATCATGAAAATGAACTCTCCGGAGAAGTATCTTGTAGCATCTGCACTGAAGTGAGCAACATGCTGTGAATCTGCAAGCTGTGCAAAGAAAATGTTCTGACCACCCTGAACAAGCTTACCTGCAACTTCCATCTGTCCGCCAACGGCTGTCTGCCAGAAGGGCATATAGAATACATGGTGAAGTCCGAATGGAATGAGTGCACGCTTGATGAGACCGAAGATAAGTGTTCCGATATATCCGCTGCCTGTTACGAGACCACCGAGAGCGAAGATTCCCTTCTGAACGAATGGCCAGAGGTAGAAGCTGAGGATACCGACGCCGATGTAGGCAAATGTTGAAACGATAGGAACGAAACGTGAACCACCGAAGAAGGAGATGGCTGCGGGAAGCTCTATCTTATAGAACTTATTGTGAAGTGCCGCAACTCCGAGACCTACGATGATACCGCCGAACACACCCATCTGAAGGGTATTGATACCAACGATGCTTGTTACTGTTCCTTCAAGAACACCCTCTGCAACTACACCGTCAACGATCATTCCTGTGATGTTGAGCATGGCTTCGATGGTGATGTTCATTACGAAGAAAGCAATCATGGCAGCGAGGGCTGCAACTTCCTTTTCCTTCTTTGCCATACCGATGGCAACACCAACTGCAAAGATAAGTGGAAGGTTACCGAAGATGGCACTTCCAACAGCGTTCATAATGTTAAGAAGTGCATTAAGCGGAGTACCGCTTCCGAGAAGTGCCTCCATATGATAGGTGGCAATGGTGGTGGGGTTTGTGAAACTGCTGCCGAGTCCAAGTAAAAGACCTGCAACCGGAAGCATGGCGATAGGAAGCATAAAGCTTCGTCCTACACGCTGTAAAACTGAAAAAATGTTGTCTTTCATAGATCCTCCTTGATTTATCCGTTCGGTTCAGACTTCCTTGTACAAAAAATGCCCCCGCGTTTACGCGGGGGCATAAAAAACAGACACTTCACCACATAAACATAGAACACGTTTTATGTACAGTGAATGCCTGCGAACAGTAACATACTGAATTGAACATGTGTAGATTAGCATCTCGACGAAAATCTGTCAAGTGGAAATTTTAGAAATTCCAGGCACCTGACAGAATCCGGATGAATCAAAAACGTAGAGATAAGGTGAAAAAATAAGTGAAAAATTGCAGAATAATTTACTATTTAATAGTATGTGTTATTATTAATCAGTAAACGTGCAGAAGAAAAGAGATGGAAGTTATGAGAAGAACAAGATTGGCAGCAGCAACTTTTTTATTGACAATATTAGCGGGTTTTACAGCAATGGCAGGAACATGGAAAAATGATTCCAGGGGTTGGAGGTATGACGAAGGAAACGGTTCATATCCTAAGAACACCTGGCAGTGGATAGACGGAAACAATGACGGTATTTCAGAGTGCTACTATTTTGATGAAGATGGTTACTGCCTCGTAAATACAACTACACCTAACGGCTGGGAAGTAGATTCAAACGGTGCATGGATCGTAGACGGTGTTGTTCGCACCAGAACAGCAAATAATTTAACTCCCGGTGATTCAGCTGATTCTGCAAAATGGCTGGATTTAACATCTATGAATAATGACAAAGTGTCATTTGACGGAAACGGGTACCGTATTATGGCGGTAGCTTATGGCCGGGTTTATAATCCGGATGTATATGTGAGAATTCTTGATGCGGTAAGCAGAGGAGAATATATCGTGGATGCAAATACCGTATTCGAATATCGATATACTGATCCTGCCACTACCCTTCCTGAATATCAGGCCGGGGATACACCGATACAGTGGTTTACACGCCTTTGCATTAAAGGTTCTTTACGCCAGAATGATATGTTTAAGGTTAAAGTCAGCGGAAATCATATCGATGCCTTTACCGATATCACATCAGCATAATGTATATACCCGCAGGGGACGGTTCTCGTGATTGATGAGCCGTCCCCTGTGGCTCTTTAGGATATATTTCAGGTCTTAAATTTTAGTTGAATACTTATCAATTTAATGTTATATTTGAATCAATAATCCCGGGGTGCCTGATACAGGCTGAGATTAGACCCGTTTAACCTGATCTGCATAATGGCAGCGTAGGTAGCGATATTTGTAGAGACGAGTTTTCAACAGAAACTGGTTTTCTAAATACAGGTCTATATGTTTGATTCAGAAACCTCCGGGAAATAAATAACCGGAGGTTTTTTTATGTCACAAAATCCAGAAGAAAAACATTATGTAACTTACGGTTCACAGCAGAACTCTGATTGTGGCTGCGGCTGCGCCCTGTCACCGGAATCTGTTAAGATCACAGGCTGTCGTTTCGCCCTGAATATCATGGATGACAGGTACATTTCCATCATTCTGGGGGCTCTTCAGAAAACCGACACTTCCAAAATCTGGCAGGACACCGGAAGACTTTCAACGGTATACCGGGGAAAACAGATCCATGTTGAGGATGCGGTGAAAGCCTGCTTTGTCAATGCCTTTACCGAGGGAGTCCACATGACCATGGAAATGACTTTTTCCCGAGGCTGTCCCGGGGATGTTAATGCTGACGTAACCCTGGCAGAGGATGATGTTTTACAGAATGAACCCCGGATCAAAGATATTCATTTTCCGGTAGACTGTAAGATCGCACTTTATCCCATGGGTATCAAAAATTACATGGAGCACATCGCTACAGTTGTAAATCATGCCATAGATTTAGGCATTTACGACAGATCCACACATTACTGTACTGTGTTAAAAGCTGATGTGCATGACCTTTTCTCATATTTTGATTACGTGAACACTTATTGCAGTGAGCACTTCAGTCATTATGTCTTTGAAGTAACCTTATCCGTTAACAGCCCTACAAAGGAGTAAAAAAATGCAGAATAAGAATGAGTGGAAATTAAAGGATGTTTTACTGGTAGCGATTTTAGGTGTTTTATTTGGAGTTGTTTATCTCGGATGTACCTATGCAGGCGGTTTTCTGTATGGATTACTGACCCCTGTCGGCCTTGCATCTCTGGGTTATGAACCGTTTTACGGTATTTATTTTATAGCCGGAGCTTTCGGTGTTTACATTCTCCGTAAACCCGGCAGCGGAATCATTGCCGAGCTTCTTGCGGCTATACTGGAATGTCTCATGGGGAACTTTTTCGGTCCTATCATTATCTTATCAGGCATCGTGCAGGGCCTTGGCTTTGAGCTCATTATAATGCTTAGAAAATATAAGGATTTCAGTACAGCAGTTATGATTGCTTCGGCTGTTCTTTGCTCTGTATTTACAATGATCTACAATCTGATCATCAGTGGCTATAACCGGATTGCGGTTCCTGTTCTTTTGCTGATGCTGGGTGTCCGTATAGTCAGTGCTGTTCTCTTTGACGGTCTTCTGGTGCCGGCATTGACAAAGGGTCTTGTTAAGGCGGGAATGCTCAAGGGATATGCTGTGGCTGATGCTGTGGACACGGACCTTGATGAATTAACCGGGATTGCATGATGACAGAAGAAAAAAGCTGTATGCTGGAACTCAGGGACGTGGTATTTCGATATAATCCTCACGGGAAAAGAAATATTCTTGATCATTTGTCCCTCAGCATAAGTGATAAAAGGATAACGGTTATAACCGGGCGGAGCGGCTGCGGGAAAAGTACTCTGGCAGCGGTTTCCGCCGGCTTATATCCGGAAAACGGAGGTATTCTTGAGGGTGGCGGGATACTGCTTTACGGTAGACCTGTGGCGGACATGAATCCTCAGGAAAGAGCAAAGTATCTCACAGTTATGTTTCAGAATCCGGACCTTCAGTTTTGTATGCGGACTCTCAGGAAAGAGATGGAGTTTTGCCTGGAAAATCTATGCATTCCGGCATCAGAGATGGATCAAATGATACAGGAAGCGGCAGAAAACCTTGGCATAACAGAATTACTTGATAAACCATTATCAGTTCTTTCCGGAGGAGAAAAGCAGAAGGCAAACCTTGCATGTCTTTTTCTCATAAAAAGTAATTGTATTTTTCTTGATGAACCTTTTGCCAATGTTGACGAGTCGTCAGCATTGGACCTTATCAAACAGATAGAAATGATGCACGATGCCGGCTTTTCCTTTGTGGTTATCGATCACAGGCTGGATTACTGGCTTCCCGTTGCCGACGAAATAATCGTTCTTGGATCCGGCGGACAGGTGCTGAGAAGAGATATTGACAAAAAGAATCTTGAGGCTCATCATGATTTTCTTCATGACATGGGTCTTCTTTTTAATGTTTCAAAAAGGAAAGATCTAAAGAGGCAGATTGGTACTGAATCTGCGGGAAAGACATTGAACTTTGATGAAAATGCTTTAACGGAAGATGTTGATACCCGGGATTGCGCTGTAAGATTCAGCAAAGTAACCATCCGTACGGAAAACACCAAATGGAACAGAAAAGATACGGGGGAGATACTTCTGGAGGAGGCAGATGCAGTTTTTGAGAAGGGAAAAATGACTGCGATTTTAGGGCCTTCAGGCAGCGGCAAGACCACTGCCTTACTTTCCATATTAAAGCAGCATAGTTTCTCCGGCATTGTCGAGGTGGAAGGTGAAAATCTGTCACATTGCAGACGTAAAGAGCTGTACAAAAAGATTGGAATAGTATTTCAAAATCCTGCCAACCAGTTTATTTCCCAGAATGTTCAGGAGGAAATAGAATTAAGTATCAGGCAGTGGAACAGAAATATCGCAAAAGAACAATGCAGTAAAAAAGCGATTGAACTTCTCGCTGAATTTGGGCTGGATAGCTATCGACGATA
Organism: Oribacterium sp.; assembly: GCA_024689585.1. Taxonomy (GTDB): domain Bacteria; phylum Bacillota; class Clostridia; order Lachnospirales; family Lachnospiraceae; genus Oribacterium. The sequence goes on along the minus strand of JAILDF010000310.1, from coordinate 5,511 downwards.
CAGCCCCTATATGCTTAGTCAGGGACAGCAGAGACGACTTGCGGTTTTGTCTGTTCTTGCCGGAGGACAAAGGATCCTTCTTTTGGATGAACCTACTTACGGTCAGGATCATTTGTCCACAGTGGCCATTATGGATAGCGTGGCGGATAAAGTAGAGAGGGAAGAACTTACTGTAATCTTTATTACTCATGACAGAAAGCTTGCCCTGGAATATGCAGACTGTATCTACAAACTTGAGAACAGGAAGTTGATAAAGATGACCGATGCGCACCTGTATGTAAGATATTAAGGCGTTAAAAAGTGGCGTTATGAAATGAGGTTTAGAGTTTTATGTTGGAAAAATGGAACCCTTCAGTGAAAATGATCACCGTGTTTTTGTGCGTTTTTATTTTGACTGTTCGAAATAACACTAAATTGAATATTATTGTTTTTATTTCATTTGTTATTGGAATGCTGCTTTTTTCCGATGTAAAGCCCGGTAAAATATTTGCTTTTCTGTTACCTGCATTTATTGCAGCCTTCGGATTATTTATCATGGGATTGTTTTACTCAAGAAACAGTGACATTTCCATAAGAACCATATTTGATATTTCGAAAGAACAGCTTGAAGCATTGACGACCTCAGGCAATATGGTCACAGCTCTTCAGCTTGCAACGAGACTCCTGGCTTATGCCGGGATGGGGATATTGTTCTCGCTGACTACCGATGGAGAATATTTTGTCAGAAGTCTCATGCATCAGCTGCGACTTCCTCCTAAATTTGCTTATGGCATTCTTGCAGCATTTTATCTTTTGCCCATGATGAGGAATGAGCTTAGGACTGTTCAAACCGCCTTTAGGGTCAGAAATATGTCCGGGTTCAGCCTTCGCCCGAAGATTCTTTTCACCATGCTGGTCAACAGCGTCCGGTGGTCCGAGAGTGTTGCCATGGCTATGGAATCAAAGGGGTTCTCTGGTGAGGCCGAAAGAACCTACCATGATATACCAAAGCTTCGGGGCATGGATCTGGCATTGGCTGTTGTTAGTGTCGGGGTGGTGGCTTTTATTGCTTGAAATGGGACGAAAAATGCAAGCGGCGGTCGACGGCCCACCGCTTGCATTTTTCTCACGTCCGTAGGTCAGGCATCAGCGCTTGCCAATGACTTCGGAAACGGCGTTGTGGATGTAAAGAATTTTTCCGCAACTGTTTACGGCAATCGTTCAGCCGGAGCCTACGTTATCGGAGGCGGTGTCATAACTGCCGAGGATTCAAGCTTCGTTTCAAAGGCAGATGCCGCAGCGGTTATCGCTTCCGGCGGAACCTACAAGCTGAAGAACACTATTCTTGAAGGCGTCATGGGAATCAAAAACCGCGGAGGCATCAACACCGATTCGACTTCGACTTTTGATAATGTTACCGTCCGGGCAGTTAAGAACATGTCGAACTACATCACAGGCGCAAAAGCAAAGGCCGCAGCGGATGCCTGGGAGAAGGCAAGCGGAACAACAGAACTCATGCACTTTATGATGAGTGATGCTGACATGACCATCGGACAACTTTGCGAGAATTATGATGTGAATGATTCTGCAAAGAAAGAACTATTTGAGACATTAAGCGAAATTGCGGGAGAAACCTACACAGAAGATACAAAGTTAAGAAGCTCAGTCCTGGATAACACCTACTACAACTACTCGGCAGGTGCATACACCGGAACCACAGACTTTTCAGACGTTCCATACCTTGTAGTAGGCAGCGCCTACGGCGGAACAGTAAGTTCTGTAATGGAATTTGAGGCAGCAGGAGAGAACCTCCTCTTTACAAATTCTAAATTTGAGAATACTAACGGCGATGACTACAATTACCTCATCGCATCGGAAGCAGGATCAGCCCCTGTAATTACATTCGATAATTCCGACGCATCCGGCATTATCTGGAATGAAGGCGACATCGAAAGAGTAGTAGAAGGAATGAGCAGAAGCCGTTCATCAGCTCTTACTGTAACATTTAAGAACTCCGACTTCACAGGCTCCTTCGCAGACGGATCAAATGGCCTTTGGGAAGTATCAGGTCTCAGCTACACAAATTCATCCGGCAAGACCACAAGCCTCAACGGAAACTACTACGGTGCAGAGGCAAACTTCGGCATCAGTGCAACCTTTTCCGGAGACTCGGTATGGACCGTCACCCACGACTCCTACCTCGGAAGCCTCACAATTGAAGACAATGCCTCCATCCAGGCACCTTCCGGCTACAAACTGGAAATGACAGTCAACGGCAAGAAAACCGACATCAAGCCCGGAACTTACACCGGCGAAATCGTTATTACTGTTACAAAAGTCTGAGTAATGTAATTAACCACTGTCATGTATAAGGCTATCTGCCAGTGTGATTTTTCACACAAGGCAGATAGCCTGTTTTGACTATTATACGGTGAATAAAACGTGAGAAAAATGCAAGGGGTGGGTGCCTAGGCTTGCGGACTGAAAGAACATCCCGGCTGATATGTCCGTACAGGGCGCACGTAAGTGCGAACAGTACGGACATATCAGCCGGGATGTTCTTTCAACTCCGTGGGCCGGCACACGCCCCTTGCATTTTTCGTACCATTTCAAAGAGCCCCGATAACACGTCTGACAGCACCTTTGCATTTAACCATTTCGCCAAAATACCGGATGATCATGTCCGAAAGTCCCGCTTCCACCAGGTCAACGCCAAAAACGGTCTCGTTTCTGAGGAATTTCTCCAGTCTCTCGACATCAGGCTCATCACCGAGCTTCATTCCGGAAAGCTTCGCCTGAGATGACTCAAGAAGAGGATCCGGAGAAGGGGTAAAAGCATTACCTTCATCATCCACCGCCATAAGATATCTTAACCATCCCGCATAAACCAGAGGAATGAACTTAAGATCGGATACCTTCAAAGAGTCAGACTTCATATAAGCCTTAACAGTATCTCCGAAACGTATGGACAGCTTCTGGGAAGTGTCCGTTGCAATACGATAAGGAGTGTCAGGCAGGAACGGATTGGGAATTCTCTCATTGATGACTGTGTCAATGAATTCCTTAGGACTGATTATTCCTGGATCTGTAACAACAGGCAAGCCTTCCCTGTAACCAACATTTTCAACCAGTTTACGAAGATCGGCATCTTTCATTTCATCGGAGATCCTGTCGAAACCGAGCAGACATCCGAACAAGGCAAGAACTGTATGAAGAGGATTGAGACAGGTGCATACCTTCATACGTTCAACCTTATCAACGGTATCGCGATCAGTAAAGTATATACCTGCTTTCTCAAGACAAGGTCTGCCGTTTGGGAAATCATCCTCGATAACAAGATACTCACGCTCTTCAGCATTGACAAAAGGTGTATCCTGATCAAGTCCATCATCAGACAGAAGCTTGGCGATAGATGCGTCCGGACCGGGAGTGATCTTATCGATCATGGACCAGGGGAAAGAAACCATGGCAGAAAGCCAGTTAATAAAGCCTTTGTCGCCGAAAGCTTCTGCAAAACATAAAATGGCAGCCTTAAGTTTATCTCCGTTGTGGGAGCAATTATCCATGCTGACCATGGCGAGAGGAGCAGCATTCTTAAGATATCTTGCGTAAAGAAGAGAAGTCATACGACCCATATATGTTTCTGTAGAGTCGGGCATTCTCTTAAGGTCTGCTTCAATATCCGGAAGGAGATTGCCCTTCGGGTCTTTGATTGCATATCCTTTTTCTGTAATTGTAAATGAAACCATCTGGAGAGAAGGCGCTTCAAATATTTCTTTGAGCCTGCCCTCGCTTCCATAAAGATAAACCTTTTCAGCGATGGAACCGATAACGGCTTTTTCGGTAGTTCCATCTGCCTTTAATGTAATCTTGACTGTAAGATTGTCATTCTCTTCCGACTTTTTCTCCTTGCGATCAGCAGCGATAATGCCTATATCGGTAAGCCCCTTGTCCAGGATACGCTGACACGCGTCAGCCTGAAAAGCCTTGAATAGATTGCCTGCTCCGAAATGAATCCAGGTAGGTTTATTACATGTTTTCCTGATCATATCATCTCTGTCAAAAGAAGGAAGACGATATCCTCTCTCTGCCCAAAAAGTTTTATCTTTCAATGTTTCATTTGTTAATTTCATAATTATCTCCAATATGTATTCGGTTGGCTTATGTCACTATATTTTAGCTACTAATCAAATGAAAAAGAATTGCCCCGATTGTTGCAAACATTTCCAAACTTGCGGTATATTTTGATATGAAAATCACAATAAATAGGAATCCGATTGAATCAGAGTCTGCACGCCAGAGATAAACGGTAAAATAATGCATTTACATAACTGATCAGATTGACACTATTTGTCGGATTTACGGTTGAAAGACAGCGTTAGTATATTAGGAGGATATAAATGAAAAGAAAGCTGCAGTCCATATTTGATACACGGCAAAAGATGAGATCCGATTCATTTGAGATTTACTATTACAGCGACACAAGATTTCCCAACGTGGAAAAGCATGCACATTCTTTTTATGAGATATATCTGTTTGAAGAAGGAAAAGTTTCTTTAGAGATAGAGGATAATATATATGAAATGAAAACCGGGGATGTTATCATTGTTCCTCCGAAAATATATCATAGAGCTGTGTCGGAAGATACGGTAACTGTATACAGAAGATTCGTAGTATGGATAAGTGAAGCTACAGTAGCGGATCTGATAAGTAAATCGGAATCGTATGGATACATGTACAGAAAGGCAGAAGAGAAAAAGGAATATATATATCATTTGGATACATTAGCTCACAACAATATAAAGAATAAACTGATCGGTATACTGGAGGAACTTCATACAGAACGTTTTGGTAAAGAAGAGCAGCTTGAGAATCTTATGAGAGATTTTCTTTTAAATCTGAACCGTTTTGCATATCACGAAAATGAAAAAACAATGACAAATGAGAGGATATCCGTATATCAGACAATAACAGATTATATATCCACACATTTGGAAGATGATTTGAGCCTGGATGCATTAAGCGAATATTTTTATCTGAATAAATACTATATAGCACATCTTGTTCAGGAGAATACAGGACTCTCACTGCATCAATATATCACAAAAAAAAGGCTTTCCGCCTGCTGTGAGGCGGCACGGGATGGTCAGCTGATCGGTGATGTGTGCGCACAATATGGTTTTCAGAATTATTCAGGTTTCTACAGGGCATTTAAAAAGGAGTATGGCATGTCCCCCACCGCATACATTGAAAAATACAGTTACAGGCCAAAAGAATAAAAAAATTATTTATATAATGATGAATGTTTGCCGATAGAATGGTTATCGCTACTTTAAGACGATGTACAAACAGAGATACAAAAATATTTTAAAAAAGTGTTTGACATATGTCTTGGGAGTTGATATATTATGTGAGCACTCAAGAGACACGGAACATCAGTTCTGAAGAATGAGCGCAACAGAACCTTGAAAATCAAAGATCGATTAATACACAGACCCTGAAGATTCTATAAAGAAGATTCAGAAGCGGAGG
>JAILDF010000280.1 GCA_024689585.1 Oribacterium sp. | reverse complement strand
TCAGAGGTGAATTCCTCAATATAGCTCTCCGGTCCATCCGGGTCCTCGCATATTGAAAGTGCATCCTCCATGGCCTCGATATCATCCTTTATTCTTTGCTTTAGCCGGTTAAAATAATACTTCTCCCAGCCCTTGTCACCGTCTTCCCGGGACTCCTCATTAAGACATTTATCCAGATACTCCATAGGCCAGGGATTGGCTTCCGCAAACTCATAGAGTTTCAGGATAATGTCTTCGATTCCTAAATCACCTTTACCCGTCGCGAAGGAATCCACGAAGTTAAGGAAGTCAGCATTATCCTCCATGGCATAATGCTCCTCCAGAATCTCTGCTATCACATCACTTTTCAAAAGCTTCAGCTCGCCGGTATCCCCGATGCGGAAACCGGGATCCAGACTTATGGCTGCATAGTTTTCGGTTATCAGCTTTTTACAGAAGGAATCAATGGTGGAGATATTGGCATTCTGGATATTTCCGGCCTCACGGATAAGCCCCGGGTCATGAGGATTTAACTGAAGCCTGGCTTCTATGGCAAGCTTTATACGTTCTCTCATTTCCTGGGCTGCGGCATCGGTGAAGGTCATGATAACCATTTCATCCAGTGAAACCGGATCCTCCTTATCCGTGATCCGGTTTATGACATGCTGAACCAGAACTGCGGTCTTTCCAGATCCCGCAGCCGCTGCCACAAGCAGATTTCCTTCTTTATGATCTATAACCTTTTGCTGATCACTCGTCCACTTCATCCTGCTGTTCCTCCGGCATTATTTCCTGCCATATTTCCTCCGGTTTTTTAACTATCTGTTTTCTGTATTTAAATCCGTTTATACGCTTGTCAAATTTGCAAATGCTGTGATAAGGGCACCAGTCGCAGGCATTCTGATCCTGACCGAGATCCAGGGGATCGATGGCTACCCTTCCGCAGATGATCTCCTGAGCATACTTTTTCATAAGCTCGTCAACATAAGTTTCCAAAGCCTCAAACTGTTTTGTCGAAGCGATGTTTTTCTTTTTCCCGGCATCAACAGCGCCTTGTTTCATACTGACCGGAATAACTTCCGAATCCTTCACTATGTCCTTGTCAAGAAGCTTTACGATCTCCGGATTTGTATTGACAAGTCCGTCCAGCTTAAGCTCCTTAAGCCATTGTCTCTCCTTTTCTTCAGGAGTTCTTCCGGGATCATAATCAAGGACTGGATCCTGGATCCTGTAGTAAAGCATGGCTGCCGGCAAAACCTCTTTTTTTGGAAAGCGGTTTTTATAATCTGTCATTGCAAAACTCAGGTAGGTCACAAGCTGCAGCTGAAGACCGTTATAAACCTTTGTAAGATCAAAAGCGGTCCTTCCGGTTTTATAGTCAATTATCTTCACGTACACGTGACTCTCATCCTGAGCTATATCGATGCGGTCGATACGCCCATGAAGCATAAGCCCGTTACGTACGTACTCAAATTTTTTCTCCATATCAGCCACATAAAAATCTCCGCGTCTCAGCTGCTCTCTGAGAGCCCACATGGTGGTGCCGGCGATGCTTTGAGCTTTATGGATGATGTATCTGTTCCTTGCGGTGCCGAGAAGCATGCTGTATTTATAGGTCTCAGCCACTTTTTCAACATTATCGGAAGTCAGACTGTAAAGTTCTTCTGTACTTAGGTCGGAAATGCTTCTGTTTTGAGCCTCTACATCCCTGAAACATTTCTCTATTGCAGCATGATAGAGAGTTCCTATGTCAACCATCTGTACCTCAAAGGTCTCTCTTTCTTCAAGTTTTAAGCCATACTGAAGGAAATGCGCATAGGCGCAGCGGCTGTACTCTTCAAGACGGGTGATGGAGGAATCCGTAATCATATCGCCATACAGTTCCCTCGCCACTTCTTCCTTTAGTCCGGTTTCTTCGTAACGTGTAAATGCTCCCGATATGAGCTTCGCCACCTTCTCCCGGAAATTCTCATCATTTTTAAGAATGCTTAGGTAATTAAGCATCCTTTCATAATCTTTACCGGAGGAGATTGCGGCATCAACTGTTTCCGCGAGCTCTCTTGAAGCATATCTTTCGGCTTCCTTTTTTGTGTATATATGGTTCTTCTTTCCCCTCAGTTTTTCTATGCGAAAATCCGCGAACATGTTCCTGATCTCACCGATAAGGCCTGATGGTTTTACGCCCTTTCCGTCTCTGCCTTTTGTGGGGTAACTGAGAATCAGTCTCTCAGATGGATTAAGAAGTGCCCTGTATATATAAAATCGCTGTATCAGAGCATCCTCCAATCTTCCGGGAGCAAGCTCGATTCCCAATTCTTCAAACAGCTTCCGGTCTCTGTCGGAGATTATCTTATGGTCGCTCTCCGACTTGGGGATCCTGTCCGCGGTGATTCCGGCAATGAAGAATACCAGAGGATTTGAGAACCTGGAGCGGGTAAGGTCTCCGATTACAACCTGGTCGGAAGTGGCCGGAATCACACGAACTGATGCCTGATTTAAGCCGGAATCCAGGATATCTTTGAAGTCTCCGGAAGACATAAAAGCATCACCAAGAAGCTTTGACATCTGATCAAGCACTGTATCTATAGCGCCGATGCTTTCGCGAATGGCTTCCGCTCTGTTCTGGTCACCGAGAGCCTTGAGTTTATCGGTAAGAAAAAGTACTCTATCCCTGCTATGTATTTCCTCCATGAATTCTTTAAGGGAAATGATCTTCTCTGAAACATTGGAATCCTTACCTCTTATATTTTTATGAAGGTTAATGAGCGGGCTCATAAGTTTTTCACGGAGGGGTTCCATGTCGTCAGCATTACCCTCTTTATCAAGCCAAGTTTCACTGTATTTACCGATGCCACGCTTACCGGTCTTTCTAAGGAAATTGTCCATGGCATCAACTTCATGCTCTTCATCGGGGTCATCCTTGGGCAATGCCTTGAGATATCTGATAACCGAATCGAAGCTGAAATTTTGGTCGATGACGAGAAGCGCGGAACAGAGAATCTCAGCGTAAGGTGAGTCCTTGAGACTTATGGGGTCATCGAAAAAGTATGGGATATCTGCTTCTGAAAACACCTTATAAATGATATCCCTGTAGCTTTCCGGTTCCGTCAGAATGATTCCGATATCCTGATAGCGCATTTTTCCGTTTCTTATGAGGGACTCGATTTCTGTGGCTATGGCCTCAATTTCCTGTCTCTCATCTGCGGCTTCACGGATCAGAAGGGCATCACCTGCCATTGTTTTTTCTTCGTCCAGGTTTCCGTATCTGTACAGTTTTCTCTCTATAACATCAAAGGCATGACCGTGGTCTGTATCAAACCTGTATGCAGGTTTTTGGGTATATCTTGGTTCTCCGGTTCTTGCGTCGTATCGGTTCACGTCTATAGCCGGAGCGACCTCTACTTCAAGCTTCTTTGCTATAGTTGTCAGCTTTTTTACAGTCTGGCGGGAAAGATAAAAAAGATCCTCCGGACCTCTTTCGTCATATATGGAGTCATCGGGGTCAATGCTAACATCGCAAGTCACCAGGGTCTCTTTGGTTACAGGAAGAACCTCCTCAAGGATGTTAAGCTGAATGGGAGTGAAACCTGTGAAGCCGTCGAAGGCAACCACAGAATCCTTTAAAAGATTTGAATCCGGCATGACTCTGTACAGCTTATCAAGGATTTCTTCCTGAGTAAGGTAACCGTGATCTGTCATATAATCCTGAAATCCCTGATAGATAAGAGAAAGATCATGAAGCTTGTTTCTTGTATAGGATGAGTTCGTGTGTTCGGCTGCCGAATCGATCATATCCGGAGTGACGCGATACTGGTAGAATTCCGATATCTGGGATTTGAGTTCATTCAGGAATCCCGGTTTATCCAGTTCTCTCTGATACAGCTTCAGCTTGTCTTTTATTTCTTCTGTAACGGCTCTCAGGATCATGACTTTTCCCATATCGTCGATGACAGTCATGTCACTTAGACGGATATTCTGTTCTTCGAAAACACGGTAAGCCAGTCTGTTGAAGCTGAGAACGTCTATGTTCAGGATTCCGTTTCCTTTATTCAGAACGTGTCC
>JAILDF010000251.1 GCA_024689585.1 Oribacterium sp. | reverse complement strand
ATCCGAAAAGCCGACAAATTCGGCATCGACGTGCCATATGCCAAAAGATATCACAAAGAGCTTTCCGAAATCATAAATTCCTATGGCGGAAATATTTGAGCATTAAGGGCTCCGGTCAGTAGACCGGAGCTTTTTTGATCTGGAATAATAGGAATAACCTATACACCATATAGCCAAAACATTAAATGTAAATCAGACACGAATGAGCATGTCTTATATTCCCACAGTTTATGAAAATAAAATATTTCTTAAATAATCCGCGAAAAACCCTTGATTTTATGTTCAGATGCCATTATCATATAACCATAACTTAAAGCGTTTTGCAGATACATAACTTTTTAAGACCAAAATAGTCTCAAAAATCTAATGCTGTGTCCTTAATTATGTCTTTAAATATCGTTTGAGTAGTGCCGGATGATCCTGGACACAGTGGACAGAAACTTAAAGGTTATAGAATCTACCGAACCAATTATAAAATTAACGGAGGGGGACTTAATATGAACGACAACAAAAACGTTTCCATGGCAGTAGCTGCTGAGCTCGATGCAGATTCAAAGGCATTTGCAGGTGCAGATGTAAAGACAAAGAAGAGCAGCGGAGCACTTCTCGGTGCAGCATTCCTGATGGCCACCAGTGCTATCGGACCGGGATTCCTGACACAGACATCATCCTTTACTGGACAGCATCAGGCAAGCTTCGGATTCGTTATCCTGGCATCGGTTGTACTTGCGGCTATCGCACAGCTCAACATCTGGCGCGTGCTTTGCGCAACAGGCTTAAGAGGACAGGACATCGCCAATAAAGTCCTTCCGGGTCTCGGATATTTCTTATCAGGACTCATCGTACTGGGCGGCCTGGTTTTCAACATTGGTAATGTCGGCGGCGGAGCACTTGGATTCAACACACTTCTCGGAATTCCTACAACAGTGGGCTACGTACTGACAGGTGCCATTGCAATCGGAGTATTCCTTTCCAAGAATGCCAAGGGCGTTATGGATACACTGGTTAAGATCCTGGGCGGCGTTATGATTGCAGTCATCTTCATCGTTATCCTGATCGTAAAGCCACCTGTAGGTGATGCGGTTGTCAATACTTTCGCACCTTCAACAGGCTATGCACCGCTTTTCCCTGCTATCCTTACACTTCTCGGTGGAACAGTCGGCGGATATATCACCTTCTCAGGGGCACACAGACTTATCGATGCAGGCATGACAGGTAAGGACAAGCTCACAGAGGTTACAAAGAGCTCAGTTACAGGTATCCTCATCGCAGCACTTGTAAGAGTATTCCTTTTCCTTGCAGTACTAGGCGTAGTAGTAAACGGAGCAACACTTGACAGCGGAAACCCTGCAGCAGATGCATTCCGCCAGGGAGCAGGTCAGTTAGGATATCGTTTCGCAGGTCTGGTTCTTCTCTGCGCAGCAGTTACATCAGTTATCGGTGCAGCTTATACATCTGTATCTTTCCTTAAGACCTTCAACAAGGGAATTTCAGATCACGAGAATTTATGGGTTATCGGATTCATCGCAGTTTCAACACTGGTAATGATCATCTCCGGTTCACCGGCGGCTCTCCTTATCATAGCAGGTGCCGTTAACGGACTTATCCTTCCTATATCTCTCGGAATCTCACTGGTAGCTTCACAGAAGAAGTCCATCATGGGCGCTGATTACAAGCATCCTAAGATTCTTCTGGTTCTCGGAGTACTGGTAGTTATCATTTCAGCTTATGTAGGCATCACAGCACTCGGAAACTTCAGCAAACTGTTCGCCTGATATTGGGAAGATGTGAAAGACGCAGTCCTGAAAACATCAGATAAACAAATCATGATACAATAAACCATGTGGTTTAAAAGTTAGTGCTCATGTGGCTTACCCCACATGAGCATTAACTATATATACAGAAATACATTCAGGGAAAACACGAAAACAGACGCCGGGTTCATTCGGAAACGGCGACAGAGCGTGTTTCCGGTATAGGAGCATTTATGCAGAACATCAAAATAGTGCCGGAGGGAGATGCCTCGCTGCTTATACAGTTCGAGCAGGTTATAAGTCCGGAGGTCAATCAAAAAATCGCTGCGGCTGCAAAGCTCATCAGGGCACAGCAGATTTCCGGTATCATTGACATGATACCCACCTACTGTTCTCTTCTTATAAATTACAATCCTCTGGTCATAAGCTATGAGACCCTCTACAAGAGAGTGGAGTCTATAGTCCGTATGGAATCCCGTTCCGAAGCAGGGAAAAAGAAGGTCTGGGAAATTCCGGTGGTTTACGGCGGGACCTATGGCCCTGACTTAAGTGCCATTGCGGAGCATGCGGGAATCAGTGAGGAAGAAGTCATCAAGATCCACAGCAGTCAGGACTACCTTATATATATGCTGGGATTTTTACCCGGCTTCACCTATCTCGGAGGTCTGGATGAAAAGATCCATACACCTAGACTTGCGTCACCAAGAGTCAGGATTCCGGCCGGCTCTGTAGGCATCGGCGGCTCCCAGACGGGAATTTATCCTATGGACTCTCCCGGAGGATGGCAGCTCATGGGTATGACACCTGTGAAGACCTACGATCCGGACAGAGAAACACCGATTCTGGTGGAAGCCGGCGATTACATAAGATTTGTGCCTGTAACGGAAGAAAAGTACCTTGAGATCAAAGCGGCCGTGGAGGCAGGTACCTACGAAGTCACAGTGCATGAAGGGGAGGACTAAATGGGATTCAGAGTTTTAAAGGGAGGACTGCTTACCACGGTTCAGGACTTCGGAAGATATGGATACCAGAGCCAGGGCTTCAATGTAAGCGGCGTTATGGATCCGCGTTCCTTCAGGATTGCAAATCTTCTTTTGGACAATCCTGAAAATGAGGCAGTTCTCGAATGTACACTTATCGGTCCGACCCTGGAGTTTACGTCAGACCAGATCATAGCAATCACAGGCGGAGATTTCCGTCCTGAGCTTAATGATGACCCCGTGCCCATGTACACCGCCATCTATGTTAAGAAGGGCGATGTGCTGAAGGTGGGCTCCGCAAGAACCGGAAGAACCTGCTATATAGCGTTTTCAAATTACCTTCAGGTTCCCGTGGTCATGGGTTCCAGAAGTACGAATCTAAAGTGCGGTATCGGTGGTTTCAAGGGAAGAAAGTTAAGGGACGGAGACTACATTTCCACCAGAATCAAGAGAAGAAAGTATCTCCCGTATTTCCTTTCGAGAACACTGCCGCTTCATGAGTTTGATGATAATGCTGTCACCGTGAGGGTTGTGATGGGACCCCAGGCGGAGGCATTCTCGGCAAAAGGACTGGACACTTTTTTGAACAGCGAATTCACCATATCAAGTAATTTTGACAGAATGGGCGTGAGACTGGACGGACCTTTTGTGGAAAGCAAGGCGGGCTCAGACATTATCTCTGACGGTATAGCTCTCGGAGCCATCCAGGTGCCGGCTCACGGAAAGCCCATCATACTGCTGGCGGATCATCAGACTGCCGGCGGATATGCGAAGATCGGAACCGTTGCAACCGTGGATCTTCCGAAGGTGGCGCAGAGACGTATAGATGACAAGATAAGGTTTCAGCAGATATCGGTTGAGGAGGCCCAGCATCTTCTGAAGGTGCAGGAGCATGAGTATCAGGAGTTCAGAAACCGCATCCATAAGCCTTGTAAGGAGGTTCTGGAGGTGAGGCTCACTGCCAAGAGGCTGGAGAGGCTGTTTGAAGA
>JAILDF010000211.1 GCA_024689585.1 Oribacterium sp. | reverse complement strand
CGAAACATTGAGACGGGACATGTGCATATAAACAGTGTAGGTACCGCTTCCGTGACTTATCATGACGTAATTTCCGGCACTTGCGGAATAAGTTGCGATAACTACCGTGCCTGCTGCCGAAGCGACGACATTGGAACCGCTTGGTGCTGCGATGTCAATGCCTTTATGGTTGGAGCTGGCACCCTCCGTGGGGGATTCTCTGTCGCCGAAACCGCTGGAGATCCTGCCGCTGCTTGGAACGGGCCAGGTGAATCCACCGGTCATGGTCCTTGCTTTGTAATCTGATTTTGCACTGTTGGGATCCTTGCCTTCTGCCTCGGCTCTTCTGCGGGCCTCTTCTTCGGCTTTCTTGCGGGCTTCCTCTTCCTGACGCTCTATCTCCCGCTCCATGGCCTCGATATTGGCTTCCTGGGCACTGATATCCTCATAGAGATCATCTATCTTACTTTGCTGATTTGCAATCTCGCTTTGAGCACTGGAGATTTTTTTCTTGTAGGCAGCAAGTTCCTGATTTTTCTGGTCCAGAAGTGCCTGGAGACTCTGCTGCTTTGCAACCTCCTGATTTTGAAGGTCCAGAAGCTGGGCGTTTTCTGTCTGAAGCTGAGTCTGGGTGTCATTTACCAGCTGACGGGTGGATTCATATTCTGCAAGCTTATCCCTGTCGTACTTTGTTATCTTGCTGATGTACTCTGCTTTATTAAGAAGGTCTGACCAGCTTTTGGCGTTCAGGATCATATCAATGAAATTGGTGTCGCCCTTCTCATACATGAATTTAATGCGGAGCTTCATGCTGGCGTACTGGTCTGATTCGGTCTGGGTTGCCTTTGCAAGCTGATCCTGTGTGAACTGTATATCCAGCTGCTTTTGTGCAATGTAATTGTTGATGGTGACAAGCTCATTGGTTACTTCGGTCATGTTCTGATCCAGAGCTTTGATATAAGCTGCGGTATCGGACTTAAGGGATTCAAGATCCTTTATTTTTTCATTGACCTTTTTCTGCTCAGCTTCCAATGTATCTATCTTTGCTTTATTCTCATCAATTTTCTGTTTTGAGTTGTTTATGGACTGCTTTTCTTTTTCTGCCGCAAGATTAGGCGTGGCGGTGAGACAGATAGACAGTGCCATGACAAGTGGCAGCAGTTGTATTTTTCTGAAGTGATTTTTTCTCATACCCTCAAGGACTTTCTTATGGTGAAAAATGAAACTATAAAGCCTACACCCACGCCGAGACCCAGAGCAACGATCACCATCAAAGGGAAGATCGTTGTGATGGGGATAGGGGCAAAAAGTGTGCTGATGCTTAAGAAGTGGGCATTCACATAAGTAACGGCTTTTTCATAAATAAAGTATATTCCTATCAAAGGAATGACAGATCCGACAAATCCGAGAACCACTCCTTCCACAAGGAAAGGCAGACGGATCATAAAGTTGGTGGCGCCGATTATTTTCATGATCTCATTTTCTCTTCTGCGGAACCGGGCCGCAACCGTGATGGTATTGGAGATCAGAAATACTGACACAGCCAGAAGTATCCCTATGATGATGATGCTCAGGGAGGAAATGATATTGTTTACGGTGCTCAGTCCCTTTACGGCTGCATTGGAATAGTTGACCTGTCTCACTGAATCAAAAGTGTATAACCAGTCAACTATGGCCTTTTGATCCTCGATATCATTAAGGAACAACTCATAGCTCTGGGATCCTGCCAGAGGATTGTCCTCGGCAAAAGCCTGAGCCAGCAGTTCGTTGTTGGCAAAATAATCTGACTTGAATTCAGCCCATGCATCTTCGGCAGAAGTATAATGTGCGCTTTTTACCTCTTCTCTTTCGATGATGGCCTGTCCCACGGACTGAACCGTTTCGGTAGATGCGTCATCATTGAAAAAGACGGTGATGCCTACAGTGGTTTCCGCATTTTGTGCCATGTTCTGAACATTGGAAACGATGGCAAAGAAAAGGCAGAACAGAAAAATGCAGGCGGCTATGGTCGCCGTTGAGGCTGCTGAAAAAAGGAGGTTGTGTCCTATGTTTTTAAAACCGGAGCGGATGCAATAGCCCCAGGCATTTGGTTTCATCATTTATGCATCCTCCTTTCCGATCCTGTGATGCGGGCGGTGTGAGCCCTTCAGACCGCGGCGGGGCTTTTCTGCCGGCTTCGGATTTATTTCAGGCATTTTGAAGCCCGGTTCTGAGGAATCATGATGATCAACAGAGCCGTCAGCGAGTTCTTCTGTTTCATCTGAGGAACCTGAAGCTTTGTCTTCAGAAGGTACAATTTCATTTTCTGGCTGATTATCAGGAACATCAACTGTATCGGTTGATGAATCATTACGGTTATCTGATGACTCGGGTTCGGTCCAGTCTTCATCCCAGTCATCTTCCCAATTGTTTACCTGAGGATATTCATTACCCTTATCGAAATCATCCTCGGAAGAACCATCGTTTTCTTCGAAAGTATCTTCTTCGTAATCCTTTTCGAAGTTGTCTTCTCCGTAATTCTCTTCCGGAGACTTTTCGATGCTTCCCTCTAAGCTGTTTTCAGGCATTGGTTCAATTGGGGTTTCTGTATCGCTGCCTGAACTTGTATCAGTATTAGTCTCAGAATTCTGGACTGCGGATACGGAAACTTTATCGTTATTCTCAGCGTTTTCGGCTGCGACTGAGGAAGCATTGATGTTTTTCTCAGTACTTCCGGCTGCGATTGCGGAACCTTTGGTGTTATTCTGAGTGCTTCCGAACGCCTCCGGCATGGTATCCGAAATTATCTCCCCCAGAGACATGCGAACAGTGCGCTTTTTCATGCGATTAACCATTTCACGGTCGTGGGTGATGACTATAACTGTAGTTCCCTGGGCATTTATACGTTCAAGAAGACTCATGATCTCCTGTGCGTTTTCATGGTCGAGGTTTCCTGTCGGCTCATCGGCAATGAGGATCTCAGGGCGGTTTACGAGAGCTCTTGCAATAGCTGTACGCTGCTGCTCTCCTCCGCTAAGCTGTCTTGGATACGAACGGCTTTTAGAACTAAGTCCGGTGAGTTCCATGATCCTCGAAACATTTTCTTCTATCTCAGCATTGGACTTACCGATGATTAGCTGGGCAAAGGCTATATTTTCATATACTGTACGGTCTTCCAGGAGTCTGAAGTCCTGAAAAACCACTCCGAGACGCCGGCGGTACTTAGGTATGTGGCGCCTGCGAAGATGTGTGAGGTCGGTATCATTAACAATGATGGAGCCCTCGTTGGGATCCAGTTCCTTGGTGAGGAGGCGGACCAATGTTGATTTGCCGGAACCGCTTCGTCCGACAATAAAGCAAAATTCACCATCCTGTATCCTGAGGTTTACATTGTTCAGTGCGGTAACACCGGTTTTATAAGTTTTTGTAACATTAGTGAATTCTATCATTTAAAGGGATTCTTTCTGTTGAGTTTAAAGTGTATTTATATAATAAGAAAAAGCCGGCTATTGTGTAAACACCAATAACCGGCTTTTTATCTTTTGATTTTCTTACTATTTTTAAAATCAGTAGTTTATAGACTCCATATACTTCATGTATTTAACTACCATAAGTGCGATCTTGAAGGTTATGGCATCGTCAAATACTCTCAGGTCAAGACCGGTGGAGCGCTGAAGTTTGTCCAGTCTGTAAACAAGAGTGTTTCTATGGATGTAGAGCTGTCTTGAAGTCTCTGAAACATTAAGGTTGTTCTCAAAGAACTTGTTGATGGTTGTGAGGGTTTCCTCGTCAAACTCATCCGGAGAAATGCTTGTAAAGATTTCCTTGATGAACATCTTGCAAAGAGGCAGCGGGAGCTGATAGATCAGACGTCCGATACCCAGACGGTTATAGGCAATGATGTTTCTGTCTTCGTAGAAAATCTTGCCAACCTCAAGAGCCATCTTCGCTTCTTTGTATGACTTTGATACATCCTTGATCTCGTTAACAACGGTACCGAAGCTTACACGGGCCTGGATCATAGCCTCTGTCTCCAGCATGTCGAGGATGGTTTCTCCTACATGATAGATTTCTTCGGCAGATTCATTGGGCTTGACTTCCTTAACGACGATAACATTCTTTTCATCTACAGCAGTTACGAAGTCCTTTGTCTTTGTAGCGAAAAGAGTTTTTAATGCATCAAGTGCGCCGGAATCGTTGGTGCCCTTGTCTGTCTCAATGATGTAAACCACGCGCTTTACACCGATATCGATGTGGAGTTTCTTTGCGCGGTTATAAATGTCAACCAGAAGAAGGTTATCGAGAAGAAGGTTCTTTACAAAGTTGTCCTTATCGAACTTCTCCTTATATGCAACGAGAAGTGTCTGGATCTGGAAAGCTGCAAGCTTGCCTACCATATAAACATCATCGGTGTCGCCTTTTGCTATAAGAACATATTCAAGCTGGTGTTCATCAAAAATCTTGAAGAACTGGTATCCTCCCACTGCCTGGCTGTCTGCCTGAGACTCTGCAAAGGAAGAAACCATAGCCTCTGTATACTGATCATCTGAGAAAGTTGAAGCAAGAATTTTGCCATCAATATCAGCGATAGCAATATCAACTCTTGTAATGCCTTTAAGTGAGTCAATCGTGCTCTGTAAGACCTGATTTGATATCATAGTAACTCCTATCTGAATGAAAGATGTAGTATCGTCTTCTACTACACATAATTACAATTATTTTACTAAAATCAACTTTTAAGTGCAAGATTTCCCGGAATTTTATTTTTT
>JAILDF010000157.1 GCA_024689585.1 Oribacterium sp. | reverse complement strand
TTCCGACCTTCGACGCTTCGACGCAAAGGAATATGTTGATTCAATATTTGAAGATTGATCGTCATTTTCTCCCTGTTTTTTTATATGCTGTCAACATTTTTTGTTGACAGCATATTTTTTTATGCTATACTAGCAAAGGTTTGAGGAGATTATGGATGGATGACTTTGTTTTGAGAGGCAATCTTTTTGAGTTATATGGCGGATTGCTCAATGAGAACCAGAGGAAAGTTTATGAATACCATATCGTTGACGATATGAGCTTCACTGAAATCGGTGAAGAAATGGGCACAACGAGACAGGCTGCACAGGAACTTTTCAGACGGGCAGACAGGAAACTTCAGGAAACCGAAAAAACTCTGGGACTTCAATCAAAACTCACAAATATACGTGAGCGCGCCCTTGCAATCCTAAATCATGCAGAAGATAACGAGATACAAAAACTTGCAGGAGAGATCATAGATGGCATTTGAAAATCTGACAGACAGATTATCCAATATATTTTCGAACCTCGGACATAAAGGCAAGCTGACCGAGGATGATGTAAACCAGGCTCTAAGAGAAGTACGCATGGCGCTTCTGGAGGCCGATGTCAACTTCAAGCTGGTTAAAGATTTTATAGCCAAAGTAAAGGAAAAGGCTATCGGTGAGGAAGTCCTCAGCAGTCTTACTCCCGCGCAGACAGTAGTAAAGATCGTAAACGAAGAGCTCACCTCCATGATGGGTTCCGAAACAACAGAGATAGTGCTGAAACCGGCAGGCGACATTACTGTTATCATGATGGCAGGTCTTCAGGGTGCAGGTAAAACAACCACTGCCGCAAAGCTGGCAGGAAAGTTCAAGTCCAACGGTCGTACTCCGGTGCTCGTTGCCTGCGATATTTATAGACCGGCTGCCATTGACCAGTTAAGAGTCAATGCCGAGAAAGTAAAGATTCCTTTCTTCTCACTGGGAGACAAGGTGAACCCGGTTGAAATAGCAAGAAGAGCTGTTCAGGAAGCCAAGGAAAAGCATTACAATGTTGTAATCCTGGATACAGCCGGACGTCTTCAGATAGACGAGAAGCTCATGGATGAGCTTCAGAACATCAAAAAAGCAGTTGACGTACAGTGGACAATCCTTACTGTAGATGCCATGACAGGTCAGGAAGCCGTTAATGTGGCTGAGACCTTTTCTGATAAAGTAGGCATTGACGGTGTCATACTCACAAAGTGTGACGGTGATACACGAGGTGGTGCCGCATTATCCATAAAAGCCATGACAGGCAAACCTATCCTTTACTTAGGTATGGGTGAAAAGCTGGATGATCTGGAGCAGTTCTATCCGGATCGTATGGCCGGCCGTATCCTCGGCATGGGAGATGTTCTTTCCCTTATTGAAAAAGCCGAGAAAAACCTTGATGCGGAGAAGAGCCGTGAATCCATCGGAAAACTCACAAGAGGTAAGTTTGACTACAACGACTTCATGGTTCAGATGGATCAGATGTCCAAACTCGGCGGCATAGGCGGAATCCTAAAAATGCTTCCCGGAGCTTCGGGTCTCGGAGACATTGACACTGAAGACACCGAAAAGCAGCTTGGCAAGGTCAGGGCCATCATTCAGTCCATGACCGCCAAAGAGCGTTCCAATCCGGATCTTATCAATCCTTCCAGAAAACGCCGTATCGCAAACGGTGCCGGAGTTGACATAGCTGAAGTAAACCGGCTGGTAAAGCAATTCGAGCAGATGCGAAAGATGATGAAGCAGTTCGGCGGAGCCATGAGAAGCAAACATGGCCGGGGAGGTCTCGGAGGCTTTGGAGGCTTAGGTAACCTCGGAGGATTGGGCGGCTTTGGAAAGGGCGGAAGATTTCCGTTCTGATAAAGGTAAAACCTGTCAAAAAAAATTCATCAGACAAAAAACCGGATAAATCCATAATTCCGGCAGAAACATTAACCACAGATTTAACAGTATTTGACTGTTGATCATATATATCATTTTATTTAGAAAATAGGAGAAAAATCATGTTAAAGATCAGATTAAGAAGAATGGGTCAGATTCACGCACCATATTACAGAGTAATCGTTGCTGATTCAAGATCACCAAGAAACGGAAAGTTCATCGAGGAGATCGGAACTTACGATCCTACTAAGGAGCCATCAGAGATCAAGATTGATGCCGAAAAGGCTAAGCAGTGGATCTCAAACGGTGCACAGCCAACAGAGTCAGTAGCTAAGCTTCTTAAGAGAGCCGGAATCAACTAATCCGCCGAGAGGAGACCTAATGAAGGAATTACTCGAAACAATTGCCAAGGCACTTGTTCAGAATCCTGATGATGTTAATGTCGTTGAGGAGAACAAGGATGGCGAGATCGTCCTGACCCTTTCTGTGAATGAGCAGGATATGGGTAAGGTTATCGGACGTTCAGGTCGTATCGCAAAGGCAATCCGTTCTGTTATGTCTGCAGCGGCAAGCAAAGCAGATGTAAAGGTATCCGTAGATATTAAGTGATATTCAGGCCGGTGAGCCATAAGGGCGGAATCAGCGGCTCGTTTTAATCGTAAAATGAGCTGCCGGTTCCGTCCCTATGACTCACCGGCCGAACTGTTACGTAAATTTCAGTCAAAAGGAAAAATATGCAGGAAAAACTGAGAGTCGGTACTATAGTTACCACCCATGGTCTTAAGGGCGAAGTTAAGGTATATCCCACAACCGATGAACCCGAGAGGTTTTATGACCTTAAAAAGGTTTGGCTGGATCGTTCAGGCAAAATGGAAAACATGATCCGGCTTGAAGTAGAGAATGTAAGATTTTCCAAAAATCTTGCATTGGTAAAGTTCAAAGAATACGACAGTATTGATGATGTAATGGCGATCCGTAAGGGAGAGCTTTATGTAGACAGAGCCGATGCCATCCCTCTCGCGGAAGGCGAATATTTCGTCGGAGACATCATCGGCTGCAGAGTTCTGGATGAAAATGATGCCGAACTCGGCACAGTAAAAGAGTTCATCGAAACCGGAGCCCACGATGTCATGCTCGTAAAGACCGAAGGCAAAGACCTTATGATACCGTATTGCGACCCGTTTATCATTGAAAAAGTACCGGAAGAGGGCTATATCAGAGTTCATCTTATACCGGGTCTTCTGGATCTATGAAGAATTATTATGTTATGACACTGTTTCCGGAGCTGATAGACAATGTTGTCCGCGAGAGTATCAGCGGCAGAGCCATTCAGTCCGGACTCATGAGTGTTCAGGCTTTTAATATAAGAGATTACACAAAGGATTCCCACAATCACGTGGATGACTATCCCTATGGCGGAGGCGCCGGCATGCTTATGCAGGTACAGCCGGTGGTGGACTGCTACAGGCATATAGTAAACACCATAGGGCATCGCCCCGGAAGAGTCCTTTTCATGTCCCCACAGGGAAAAACCTTCGACCAGAAAATGGCAGAGGAGCTTTCCAAAGAAGAGGATATCCTCTTTTTATGCGGACATTACGAAGGCATCGATGAACGTGCCCTTGAGATCCTTGAGGTCGAGCACGTCTCCATAGGTGATTATATACTCACGGGAGGCGAGCTGCCTGCCCTTAGTATGATAGACTCCATATCCAGACTAGTGCATGGAGTCCTCAATAAAGACGAGTCCCATGAAATAGAAAGCTTTTCCGACGGTCTTCTGGAATATCCCCAGTACACCCGTCCGGAAAATTTTGAAGATCATACGGTTCCGAAGATCTTATTGTCCGGAGACCATAAAAAGGTGGATGAATGGCGTCATCAGATGAGCCTTGAGCGCACAAAGGAACTCCGCCCGGATCTGTATGAAAAATATGTTGCCGAAAATCCCGAGGAATTTGCACCTAAAAAGCCTAAGCGGAAGCGGCATCGTAAACCGGCAGAGCAGTCGGAGCTTCCCTCAGGAAATCCGGAAATCTGACCGAAAATAAAGCAGTATCTGAATAATACGAATTTGCTTGCAATATAAGTGAATATATGTTAAATTACAAAAGTTGTGACTAAGAAGAGATATTCCGCTGACGGTTCCATAAGCTTGGAATAGAGGATTCCGGAGGATTTGACCGGACGAGAAATCCGTGAATGAATGTCAAATAGAATTAGGAGGTAACACAATGGCAAACAGCGATATTATCAAGAACATTGAACAGGGACAGCTTAAGGCTGAGGTTCCCAGCTTCAACACAGGTGACACAGTTAAGGTTTACAACAAGATCAAAGAGGGTAACCGCGAGAGATTACAGATCTTCGAGGGTACAGTTCTTAAGATCCAGGGTGGATCAAACAGAATCACATTCACAGTTAGAAAGACATCTAACGGTGTAGGTGTTGAGAAGACATGGCCACTTCACAGCCCACTTGTTGAGAAGGTAGAAGTTGTTAGACAGGGTAAGGTTAGAAGAGCTAAGCTTACATATCTCAGACAGCGTACAGGTAAGGCTGCCAAGGTTAAGGCACTGTAATCTGTTATTGATTAAGATCTTTGGGGCGTTCCGTTTACGGGATGCCCTTTTCCTATATGATCATAAAAACTTAGAGGAGTAGTGTCAGATGCGTGAAAAAAACATTATTTACATAACCGTACATACTCTGACCAATATTGCAGTCATTATAGCCCTGGCCTGGTTTCTGGTTCATAGCTTCCTTACAACCGTGGAAATATCCGGTCACAGCATGGAACCGGTATTGTCCTCAGGAGATCTGGTACTTGTGGATTCTTTAGGCTATAAATTTTTCCATCCCAGTCGAATGGATGTTGTTATATTCCGGAAAAATGACTCCACCAACAATGTAAAACGTATCGTAGGACTTCCCGGGGAAACTATAACCATCCAGAATGGCCGCATTTATATCGATGGTACACTGATGGAAAATGACAAAATATCCAACATTTCCCTGGCAGGTGTGGCAGAAAAGCCTATAAAACTCCTGGAAGACGAATATTTTCTAATAGGTGACAATGCTGACTCATCGGAAGACAGCCGTTTCACCAATGTGGGAAATATTCATCGTTCCCAAATCGTCGGCAAAATATGGTTTCGCCTGTTGCCCACCCTGAAAATCGGCGTCATCAGCTGATTTTATTCTTCGGAGGCTTTTTATGCCTCTCATACGACTACCCGGCCGGTTTATTCCTTACACTTACCGGTGCACAGAGAAAGGAGAACCTAATGAACATCCAATGGTACCCCGGCCATATGGCCAAAGCCAAAAGAAATATACGGGAAGACCTTAAACTGGTTGACCTTGTGATCGAAGTAGTTGATGCCCGTTGTCCGGAGTCTTCCAGAAATCCGGATGTAGACAGTTTTGCAAAGGAAAAGGCACGTATACTTCTTCTGAACAAGGCTGATCTTGCAGATAAAAATGAGACCCGTAAATTTGCATCCTATTACTCAAAAAAAGGATTTTATACTCTTGAAATAGATGCGAGAAATAAAGCCTCCCTCAAAAAGCTTAACAGCCTTATAGACGAAGCCTGCAAGCCCATTATGGAGAAAAATCTGAAAAAGGGCATCAAAACACCTACCATCCGTGCCATGGTACTGGGAATTCCAAATGTCGGAAAGTCCACCTTTATCAATTCCTATGTGGGAAAATCCATGGCTAAAACCGGAAATAAACCGGGTGTCACCAGAGGAAATCAGTGGATCAATGTAAACAAAAAGCTCCAGCTTCTGGATACTCCTGGTATAACCTGGCCTAAATTCGAACGCGAGATAGTAGGACTGAATCTTGCACTTATCGGTTCCATAAATGACCAGATCATAAACATTGATGAGCTGGTTTTCTATCTGCTCAAGTATCTCGTCAGATATTATCCTGACGCGCTTATAAACAGGTATGGCGTTACTTTTGAGGAGGATGAGGAAGCCATAAAGGTTTTCGATGCCATAGGCACAAAGAGAGGCTGCATCATGAAGGGTGGCAACGTTGACTACACAAAGACCGCCAAAATCATTCTTGATGATTTCAGAAACGGCCGCCTCGGAAACATTACCCTGGAACATACTCCGGGAGCTGATGATGAAGAGGATACCGGAGATTCTGCATCTTCATAATGATCACATCCAGGTAAGAAAGGAAAATCTGTTTTCGCGGGCATCACAATCCTCTCCAAAGCCCACGCAGAAACGGATAACAAACTTTATGAGAGAATTAAAGGGTGAACGTCTCGAGAAAGAGCTTGCAAGGCTCAAAGTTATGCGGGAATTTGAAGATTCCTACCCGGAATACACACTGATAGCAGGTCTTGATGAAGCCGGAAGAGGGCCTCTTGCAGGTCCTGTTGTAGCTGCCTGCTGCATTCTTCCCAGGGATGCGGTGATACTTTATTTAAATGACTCAAAGAAGCTCAGTGAGAAAAGACGCGAGGAGCTGCTGCCGGAAGTAAAGGAAAAGGCATTAGCCTATGGATATGGCATCGTTGATGAGAAAAGAATTGATGAAATAAACATCCTTCAGGCAGATTATGAGGCTATGCGTATAGCTATTGCCAATGCCTCCAAAATGCTCAAAGAGAAAGGGCTTGGAGATGCGCCACAGCTTCTTTTAAATGATGCGGTAACCGTACCTGAAATCAACATACCCCAGGTTTCCATCATTAAAGGTGATGCGAAGTCTGTTTCCATAGCTGCGGCCAGTGTCATAGCAAAAGTCACAAGGGATCATCTTATGGCCGAATATGATGAGATGTATCCGGGCTACGGCTTTGCAAAGCATAAAGGCTACGGCACGGCTGCTCATATTGCCGCACTTAAGGAACTGGGACCATGTCCCATTCACAGAAGATCCTTCATAAAAAAGTTCGTTTGAGGTCAACAATTGAACACTCCCTCACAAGACAATAAAAAAACCTTACCCGGGATTTTCACTGCACCGGCCGTCGAAAATGAATTACAGTCCGGACTCCGTAATATCCGGAGCGACCAAAGAAAAGCCAATCACGAAAAGGGCTCTGTATCAGAAAAAAAGGCCGCCCAATATCTGGAGGATAAGGGATATGAAATCCTCTCGCAGAACTTCAGATTCCACAAAAATGAAATCGATATAATTGCAAAAGACGGAAAATATCTGGTCTTTGTAGAAGTAAAGGCGCGAAAAAATTCTCTGCACGGCTACGGCTTTCAGGCAGTGGATCTTCATAAGCAGTCACTCATCAGAAAGGTAGCTCAGGCTTACCTGATAAATAACCGCCTGAGTCTTACGGACACTCCCTGCAGATTTGATGTAGTGTCCCTTGACGGCGACGAGATAACTATGTTTAAAAATGCATTTTGATATGGTATAATGCACTCTGAATATGTACAAATACTGGAGGCAGGCATGTTAGCTAAAGACAGTAATAAGAAAATCATACTTACCGGCGACAGACCCACCGGAAAGCTTCACCTTGGACACTACATCGGTTCCCTTAAAAGAAGAGTTGAGTTACAGAACTCCGGGAAATTTGATGAGATCAATATCCTCGTTGCTGATGATCAGGCATTAACAGATAACTGGGCAAACCCAAAGAAGGTTCGCGATAACATCATAGAAGTAACATTGGACTATTTATCTGTGGGAATAGATCCCAACAAGTCCAATATCTGCATACAGTCAGGAATCCCGGCTTTGCATGCACTGACTTTTTATTATATGAATCTCGTAACTACACAGAGACTTTCACGTAATCCGACTGTTAAATCGGAGATGCAGATGCGTGGTTTCAGCGGTAATGATTCCGACGATAATGAAGCCGGACTTCCTGCCGGATTCTTTACATATCCTGTTTCCCAGACTGCAGATATCACTGCATTTAAGGCAACCACTGTACCTGCCGGCGAAGATCAGATGCCTATGGTAGAGCAGTGCCGTGAGATTGCCCACAGATTTAACACCATATATAACTGTGATGTTCTTGTGGAGCCGGATATCCTTATTCCCGAGAACAGTGCCCAGAGAAGACTCCCCGGCATCGACGGAAAAGCAAAGATGTCAAAGTCTCTTGGCAACTGCATTTATCTTTCCGATGACGCAAAGTCTGTAAAGCAGAAGATAATGAGTATGTATACAGACCCTACACATATAAACATTGACGATCCCGGTCATATCGAGGGCAATATGGTATTTACCTATCTTGATGCTTTCCTTCGCGATGACAGCCAGTTTGCGGATTATCTCCCTGACTATAAGAATCTTCAGGAGATGAAGGAGCATTACCGGCGCGGCGGACTTGGGGATATGAAGTGCAAGAAGTTCCTTCTCAAGGTTGTGGAAGAGATGCTTGATCCTATCCGTACCGAGCGTGCAAAGTGGGAGAACAATATCGGCGAGGTATATGACATATTAAAGACCGGAACCGACCATGCCGTTAAGGTAACCAATCAGACTCTTTCAGAGTGCCGTGAAGCCATGAGAATCAATTATTTTGATGACAAAAACACCATGGTTAATGATTGGGAAGACTGGCTCAAGGAAAGCCATCAATAAAAATGGGTACCTGGAAATCAAGAGGTCTTCGGGGATCTCAGCTTGAAGATCTCATAAACCGTACCAATGAAGCTTATCAGGATAAGCATCTTGCGGTTGTCCAAAAGATACCTACGCCCATCACACCTATAAATATGAATGCTGAGCACACCCAGATCACACTGGCTTATTTTGACCAGAAGTCAACAGTAGACTACATAGGGATCGTGCAAGGCATTCCTATTTGTTTTGATGCAAAAGAGTGCGCCAAGGATCTCTGGCCCCTGGCGAATCTTCATCCTCACCAGGTCAGATTCATGAGTGAATTTGAAAAACAGGGCGGCATCAGTTTTATCATTCTTTCATTTACAGAAAGAAACGAAATGTATTACATTCCTTTCCGTGACATACTTTATTTTTGGGAAAGGATGGAAAATGGTGGAAAAAAATCCTTCAATTACGGCGAAATTGATCACAATTATCTGATCCGCTCACTGAAGGATATGTTCGTACACTATCTGGAGCCTTTGCAGAGGGATCTGGACGAACGTGACAGGGTCGGCTCAGGGGAAGAAGATAAAACCAATCTTTAAGGAGTAATTTAATATATGAACATTATTGTTGTAGGTTGCGGCAAAGTCGGACTTACGCTTGCAGAGCAGCTATCCAAAGAGAATCATAATATTACCATTATCGACCACAATGAAAGAGCATTACGTCATGCAGTCGAATCCATCGATGTAATGGGCATAACAGGAAACGGTGCCATGCTTGAGATACAGCAGGAAGCAGGTGTAAAAAACGCTGACGTTCTGATAGCCGCAACGGATTCTGATGAAATCAACATGTTATGCTGCCTTATCGCCAAAAAGGAGGGTAATTGCAGCACCATAGCTCGTATCAGAAATCCGGAGTACACTAATGAAATCACCTATCTCAGAGACGAATTGAACCTTGCCACAGTTATAAATCCCGAAATGGCTGCTGCAAAGGAAGTTGAAAGACTGCTGCATTTCCCACAGGCATTGAAAATCGACAGCTTTTCAAGAGGAAAGATCGATCTTTTCAGAGTCAGGGTTCCTGAAAACAGTAGTATCTCAGGCATAAAACTCCACAATATACATCATGAGTTAAATGTTAATGTACTCATATGCTCCATTGAAAGAGGCGATGAAGTCATCATCCCATCCGGAAAACAGGAAATCAGAAGCGGAGATATCTTAAGCTTTATCGCCAATGCCCCGCAGGCTAATGCTTTCGTCATCCTCCTCGGTATAGATTTTGCTCCTATCAGAAATATCATGATAATCGGAGGTGGGAGAGTCACCTACTACATTGCCAAATACCTTCAGGCTTCCAAATCCCGCTGTAAATTGAAGATCATCGAGATAGATCATGACCGCTGCGATTTTCTTGCAGCCGAGTTCCCGGAGGCAACCATAATCAATGCAGACGGCACCGATCAGGAGATGCTTATAAGAGAAGGTATCGAAAGAACTGACGCATTCTGTTCTCTTACAGGAATTGACGAGGAGAATATCATGCTTTCTCTGTATGCAGGAAAGCTTTCAAAGGCGAGACTTATCACCAAGATCAACCGTATCTCCTTTGAAGATGTGGTTAATGAGCTTAACCTGGGTTCAGTTATCTATCCTAAACAGATTGTGGCTGACTACATCGTTCAGTATGTAAGAGCCCTTCAGAATTCCCAGGGATCCAATGTAGAGACCATGTTTAAGATCGCAGACGGAAGAGCTGAGGCTTTGGAATTCAGAGTGGGCAATGATCCCAATCTGGTAAATCACAAGTTCTCTTCATTGAGATTTAAGCCTAATGTTCTTATTGCTGCTATCGTTCGTGACGGCAATCTTATTACTCCAAGAGGCTCTGATTTCATGCTTCCCGGTGACAGTGCCATTGT
>JAILDF010000189.1 GCA_024689585.1 Oribacterium sp. | reverse complement strand
CTGGAAGCAGCTGCCGCCTCCAGTCACTGTGATGATCTGATCGCGAATCTCACAAACGGTTATGATACAGTGCTGGAATCCTCCGGTGCAAATCTCAGTCAGGGACAGAGGCAGTTACTAACTATATGCCGCGCCTTCCTCTCTAAACCCAGCATTCTGATTCTGGACGAGGCTACCTCATCTGTGGACACCAGAACCGAAATGTGCATTCAGGATGCCATGACGGAACTTATGAATCAGCGCACCAGCCTGATTATCGCCCACCGTCTATCCACTATTCAAGATGCAGACGAGATCATCGTTATGGATCATGGTGAGATCGTGGAGAGCGGAAATCATGAGGAATTACTTGCTAAAAAGGGCAGATATCATGATCTTTATATGACACAGTTCGCGGGACAGGAGACATAATAAAGCACGTAAATCCCACAATCGAAAATAGTAAGCCAAAAAAGGCGTGTAGCCATCAGCTCCTCCATGAAAATGCATTAAATATCTATAAAATGAAATGAAAATCAAAAAAATGACTTACAAAAATAAAGAATAAGTATTATAATGCCTTTCACAGCGAGTAGCTAACCAGCGTAAATCCGGTTGTTTGCTACCCGCTGTTTTTTTTTTTGCAAAAAATGTCATTTTTAGAGGAGAACAAATGGAAGAAAACAAATTTTTAGGGACAGAAGCTGTGGGAAAGCTTATGAGAAATTATTCTATTCCCTGTATCATATCATTACTGGTTGGAGCACTTTATAACATTGTTGACCAGATTTTTATTGCCAATGCTTCATATCTTGGTTCCTATGGAAATGCAGCGAACACTGTTGTATTCCCATTAACGGTTATAGCACTTGCTATTGCAGTAATGGTAGGGGATGGTGCCTGTGCATTTATCAGCATTTCCCTTGGTAAAAATGAAAAGACGGTAGCAAAAAAAGCGGTTGGTAATGCAGTTATTTCAGTTCTTATCGCAAGCCTTATTCTGACAGCCCTGTATCTTATCTTTAGAAGTCAGATAGTGACCATGTTCGGCGGCAGGGTTAATTCCGAGACATATACCTATTCTATGGAATATTTCTTTTACATCACCCTGGGCATCCCATTCTACATGTTCGGTCAGGCCATGAATCCTATTATAAGAGCTGATGGGAATCCGAAGTTTGCCATGATATCCACTCTTGCCGGTGCCTTTGTAAATATCATTCTGGATCCGATATTTATATTTCTATTCAAATGGGGAATGATGGGAGCGGCAGTGGCTACGGTTGCAGGACAATTCCTTACTTCCATACTGGCAATATGGTATCTCTTAAATATGAAGCTTGTAAAACCTGAAAGAAGTGATTTCAATATGAACAAAGGCCTCTTATCAAGGATCCTTCAGCTTGGCCTTACAAGCTTTTTATCACAGATATCACTTGTGGCTGCCATGGCTGCCATCAACAATATGATAAGAAAATACGGAGCGCTGGACAGTGTATTTGGTCAGGAGCAGTATGCCCAGATTCCTATGGCAGTTGTCGGGATAGTAATGAAGTTCTTCCAGATAGTAATCTCCATAGTTGTAGGTATGTCCGCAGGATGTATTCCTATCGTTGGATTCAATATCGGTGCAGGGCTTAAGCACAGGGTAAAGGAACTCTTTACCAAGCTTCTTGTTTATGAAGGACTTACAGGTTTCATCGGTTTTTTAATTGTTGAATTTATGCCAAGGCAGCTGATAGCAATTTTCGGAGCTGCAAATGAAAGCGCCTATTATACAGACTTTGCAATAAAAGCCTTCAGAATATATCTTTGCATGATAGTCTTTGCCTGCATCAATAAAGCTTGTTTTATATTCCTTCAGGCAATGGGAAAAGCATTGGAATCCACATTACTTTCAATGGTAAGAGAGATTGTATTCGGAGTAGGCTTTGCGCTTTTACTTCCCGTATTCTTCGGTCTTGACGGTGTTCTTTATTCGATGCCTGTATCTGATATCCTTACCTTTATGATCACATCATTTCTCATATACCGGACATATAAAGAGCTGTCCGGGAAGAAAGCTGAAAAGAAATTCAGTGAAAAATCCAAATCTGTTAATTATTCCTGGTAACCTTTAGTTACCGGTTTGTTACCATATCTGTCATTCCTTGAGACAGCTATTTATATTAAAGTCATGTTAAACAAAGTAACAACAACCGACGAGATAGCACCAACCACGGGTGACGGACTCATCATGGCGAAAACATTGGGCGCAAAAACCGTAAACCTTGACCAGATACAGACCTTCCCGGTTGTTATTGAAGGTTATGGTATGGTATGGTGAATACAAATAATAAAGAGGATATCCATGATATGCTTTTTGCAATCAAGATAAATAATGAGGATCTTGTAGTATGAAAATCATTGTATTTTGAAAGGAGCCTTATGAAATCAAAGAGTTTATTAGCACTTAGTATGACCGCCTGTGTCATAGCAACAGGATGTAATTCAACATCTGTTCCTGAATCAACTTCCACAGAAGCAATAACCCGGCCTGAGATGGCACTGGAGGATACCAACACCACCGATAATACAGAAAACACTCAGGAAAAGGAATCCGACATCTTAATGACAGACGCTTCACAGTATGTTTCATCCATTGAAAACAGCAACATAGATCCGGCTTTATATCTCGACTACTCAGCCGGTATCGAAGCAGGCGTCTACAAGTGGATTCTCAGTGAGGATGAAAATTACTATATCCTTGCAGCCCTCGATGAAAAGGGTGAACCCATCGAAGCAGTACAGAAAGCAATAAATGTTGGCGCCAATAATCAGGAGTCTATCGACCTCGCAGGAGGAGATAAAAAAGGTGACGGTGCCGGACAAAGACAAGGCGGTG
>JAILDF010000022.1 GCA_024689585.1 Oribacterium sp. | reverse complement strand
GACCTTTGCTACAGGGCACAGCTTTATGGTTTCAAAGTTCTCTACTGTCCCGAAGCTCTGGTCCATCATGTGGGTTCCGGAACCAGCGGCTCAAAGTACAATGCCTTTAAGGTTCGCCTGAGTGCAAGAAACTCACTGTATCTTCTCTATAAGAACCTGCCCCTGTTTATGGTGATCCTGAACATTTTGCCTATCCTTGCAGGTTACCTTATAAAGATACTGTTCTTCACCAAAAAGGGCTTTGTGAAGGCCTACATGGAGGGCATCTTTGAAGCCTTCAGCAAGTTCAAGACCCTCAAAAGGGCAAAAATAAATGAGGTACCGCCCATGCGATACCTCACTCTGGAGTTAAGACTTATTGCCGCTACCTTTGAGTACGCTTCGAGACTAATGAGACGATATAGTCCAAAGGCTCGCGGTTAAAAATATAAGAAGCTATAAGGTATACAAGGACTCCTGTCACCATCTGAAGGATCAATGTCGGAACCGGTGCAAACCGGAGTAGCTCCACGCTCCGGGCGGCCGCACCCATAAGCACTGAAACCACCAGGGAGGGCAATACCTCGATCCACTGCCTGAGTGGCCCGTAACCTATAAGCTTACCGTTCGGCCAGGCATTGATGACGGTGCAAAGATACTCGTCAATGACTTTAAGTATAAGCATTGGCCATATACCGAAAGGAAGACTCAAAAGCAGTATTACTATGCCGAGAGTCTTTTTTATTAGCTCCAGCTTCAGAAAAAGGTCGGATCTTCCCATGGCATTCATGACCTGAAGGTTGATGATGTGAATGGGATAGACCGCGTAGCTCACAGCCAGAAGTACAAGATACGGCGCCGCCACCAGCCATTTCTCTGTAAGCAGAATCACTACAAGTGGTCTCGAAACCGCCGCGAGTCCCGCCATCATAGGGAAGATCACGAAGGCACTTAATCTGATGGATCTGCTGGCCATACGCCGGAGCATTTCAGGATCATCCTGCTCCTTACTGTAGGCCGGAAGCATTACCGACTGAATGGCAGTGGAAAGATTCGTTGCGATGATCTTCGGGAACTGCTCACCTCTGTTATAGGCTCCGAGGTCGGCACTTGAATATTTTTTGCCAATGATCAGACCGTAAATATTCTGCCACACCGCATCGATAAGGCCCGAGGCAAGTATCTTCCAGCCGAAGGAAAAGAGCTGCCTGAGACGCCCTGTACGGAACAGAAGGTGAGGATACCACCTTACGGTGAAGAGCATCACTATCATAAGTGAGAAGTAGTAGGATATCTGCTGGGCAGCCATGGCCCAGACTCCGAAGCCCTGCATGGCGAGGG
The DNA here is from genome assembly GCA_024689585.1 of Oribacterium sp. Lineage (GTDB taxonomy): Bacteria > Bacillota > Clostridia > Lachnospirales > Lachnospiraceae > Oribacterium. The sequence goes on along the minus strand of JAILDF010000022.1, from coordinate 9,789 downwards.
CGATGGACACCGCTCCGGAGATAAGCACCGCGATCATGGTTGACTGAAAAAGCTGCCTGAACCTGAGATTTCTCGCCACGAAGGCCGTCTGAATAGACACTATGGCTCCCGGGAAAAGAACTATTCCCATGACTCTTACAAGCTCTCTCAGCACCGGAATCCCGTAATAAGCGGAAATCCAGGGCGCTCCCGCAAAAAGCACCAGATAGCATCCCAGCGCCAGCAGCATGCTGATCCAGAAAACAGAGCTGTAATCCTCTTCCTTTATATCCTTCCCCTGCACAAGGGCCGTTGCAAAACCGGACTGCACAAAGGTATTTGCTATTGTTATAAATATGGTGATAAGACTGATAGTTCCGTACTCCGTGGGAGTCATAAGTCTCGCCAGTATGAGAGCAACCACAAACTGCACTCCCTGGGAACCGCACTGCTCCAGCACCTTCCAGAAAAGCCCGCTTATCACCTTGCTTTTCAAATTATTATCTGCCATTTTTCCTGTTGCGAAGCCACTTGTAAAGCTTCGGCATGCGATATTCAAATCCTATAAAAAATCTGTCCCGGAGATTCAGTTCATTGAAAAACTCTCTGTTCTCAGGTTTAAAGATCGTCTTAAAGTCCCTGACATTGACCTTGGTGAGGAACTCATTTCGTCCTCCTGCCCTCATGGCCGCCTCATGGAACCTGCCACCGGTCACTTCATCGAATCTCCGATACATCTTCCAGAGATCCTCCGCAAACTTTTCCTGTTTTCTAATGTAGTCGCCGGTCATCTGGCTCTCAGTCCAGGAACCCCCAATTGCGAAACGGTAAACGCTCATTGGCTCATCGAAATAGTAGCTGTCCCCTGCTGCCGCCGCCATAAGCTCCAGCGGTCTGTCGCCAACAGGACAATCCACATAGTAATCCGGCAGTTTTTCAACGATTTCCCGCCTTAACAGAAAGCTTGCAAAGGGTGAACCCACTGCTTTATCCACAAGCTCCTCCGGTTTAACCACACGGGATTGTTTATAAGGCCTCATAAGCTCCCCGTTCACAAGCGCCCCGTCTTCTGAAATCACCTTCGCGGAATGAAAAGTAAATACACACTCCGGATGTGCCTCCATATAGGAAACCTGCTTCTTAAGCTTCAAGGGATCGCACCAGTAATCATCCCCGTCTGTAAGAGCCACATATTTCCCCACAGCTCTCGGAAAGTTAAAGGCCCCGGAAATATTGGTAATCCCCTTACTGTACTGATTCTCAGTCCTAAGAATCGGCTTAACGATATCCGGATACCTCTCCTGATACCCCCTGATGACCTCCTGGGCATTGTCCGTAGATGCATCATCATGGATCAGGACTTCGATCTCGAAATCCCTTTCCTGCCCCAGAATGTGGTCAAGACATTTACCGATATACTTTCCGTGGTTGTAAGTCACAACACATACAGAGACCATTATAGGCTTACTATTATCTTTTCTAACCTGAGTTTCTACTTCACCCATCAACTAACCTTCTATTTCATTACAATTCCACCGGGGACGGTTCTCGCCGGCGATAACCGTCCCCGGTGGAATTCTTGCATAATCACCTTATAAAGAGACACTCCCCCACGGTTCTATGGAACATGTTGTAGGTGAAGCCATACCTAAGAATAATGTATATCTTCCCAAGCCGGCTTCTACTCTGTATGCTCACAAAATTCTCCAAGAGCATCTTCTGCTTCTCAGTGAGCCGGTCCCCATAAATCTCCAAAAAGCACCGGGCCTGCTGAAACATCTCCTCATAAACCTTGCGGGAATGCTCATCCATCTCAGCCTTGCTCTTCCCGTCTTTTCTGCCGATTCCGAAGCGTCCCAGGATCTCCATGATACGGGAACCCTTTTCAGCCCCGAGGACATTGTTCCCATGCTGCCTGTACTTATAAAGAGACTCCGGCACGAAACGAATCTGTCCGAAGGCTGCCGCCACAAGGGCTATCCACTGGTCATGCATGACACAATGCTCCGGCTCCCTGTCTATAAGCTTCGCCAGAGCCCGGTTTATCATCATGGCCCCGCCCACAACATTGTTCTGAACCAGCAGCTGATTCAGCTTCTTTCTCGCGGAAGTCATTTTCTGGTAAGTCACATAGCTTGGGGAGATAGGATTAAGCTCCTGATCCACCACCTCGGAATCACAATGCACAAGAGTTGGTTTATCATCACCGTAAACCGCCTCCAATATCTTCATCTGTTTAAGGGTCTTCTCAACCTTATCCGGATTCCATACATCGTCCTGATCTGAAAGCATGACGTATTTGGAGTCCCCATACTTCCCCTCTGCCAGAAGCTTCAAAAAATGTTTCTGTGCACTTCCGCAAGGGGGATTCTGTTCCAATATCTCTATCCTTCCGGGATTGGCTTCCTTCAAGGCTTCAACGATTCCCAGTGTCCCGTCATTTGATCCGTCATCCGACACAACGATCCTAATATCCTCATAACTCTGCCCCAGGATAGAATCTATCTGCTGTTTGACATAATTCTCACCATTATAGGTACACAAAAGCACAGTTACCTCATACACTTTATTTTTTACCTCTTTTCCATTATCTTACGGATTACGCTGTCATCTCCCCATACCGCCTTACTATCGTAAGGTCTGTCCGGGAATGCCCCGTATTTCAGGCTAATGCTGTAGCCCATATCCTTTATGAAATCCTCAACTCTTGTGGCAAGCTTCTCAGGGAAGCCAGAGCAGACATTGATGACGCCCTGATACTCCTTCTGCTCGATGACAGCCGCAAGCATTTCACAGAATCTGTCATAATCTATGAAATCCCACTGGTTCTGTCCCATGGTAAAAGGAAATTCCTTGTCCCCGCGTTTTTCCGCAGCGGTAATCTTTGAAAAAATGGAGCAGCCATGCTCTGAATTACCGACGATGTAGTAACCTCTCACCCACTGCAAAACCGTTGGCTTATTTTTGCAAAGAAGTTCCAGCGCCTGTCTTAAAGCATTCTTGGAAATGCCGTAAAGAGACTGGGGATTGCAGGGCGTATCCGGCTTTATGGAGCCCTCAAAAAAGCCTATCTCATGCATGGAACCCATGACCACCAGCTGCTCTATACCTGATTCAACAAGCTTTTCAAGGAAAGCATAATGTTTAGGCAGGTCATTAATGTGCGACGGATCATTGTGTACGAAACCGTTCTTCCATGCCAGATGAAAGCAGGCATCGGGTCTACCGAAAAACTCGAAAGGATCTTCAAGAGAAAAGAGATCTGCTTCCTTTAACTCTGCTCTTTTGTCAACGATATCAAGCTTAAAATCCGAAGCTATAACCTGATTTCCGTCATCAAGCAGCTGCTTCACCAGCCCCTGGCCTATATATCCGTTTGCACCTGTAACAAGAATCTTCATTCCAATCTCCATTCCGCCGACTAGCAGCGGTACAAATAGTGATGAAAAGTGTTTTCTCACTATCTCTATACTGTAAATCCTCTACATAAAAAAATCATTTGGCAAAGTACATTACACATCATATGCTAATAGTCGCACGAACCACTCGGTACTTTCGACAGCATTGATTTACTAATTCCTAATCGTTACTTCCCAGGATATCCCTGAGGAATCCATCCAGGCTGTATCTCTCATACACCTCTTCCGGAATCTCCTTATAGGGCTCTTCTATAAATTCCTTCGGCACGGAAAAGTCCTCGGGGTCATAAATGTAAACATTCTCCTTGCAATAGAAGTCCGTGTCCAGAATGTGCCTGTTGTTGGTGATGAGTTTGCATCTGTGTCCCACCGATTCAATAGTTCTCATGCTGAGACCGTTTTGCTGAGGAAAAGTGTAATCCACAAAACACCTTGTATGATTGTAGATATCATTGGTTTTTTCCATGGGAAGGGAATCAAAATGCAAAGCCTCCCGGGCCCCCTTATACAAAGGATTTCTCTTAAGAACCGCCTCTTTAATATACTGAAGCTTCGGCACATAAATATACCCGAAGAGATTATTCCCGTAGCGCTCCGCAAGCTCCTTAAGCTTTATGAGAATCTGCATGCGTCTCGTATGCATGGAGCATAAAAATATAAGATCGTAGCGCTTGTCCTCTGAGCTTTGGCATTCTTCCTTCTTAAAAAACAGCGGTCTGTAATTCCAACCGTACTTCTCCGAATCCACAGGATCAAATGTGTAAATCTCATCAAACTGAGGATTCAGCCTTGTCTGATCCGGAAATGTAGATACGCTGTCCCATTGATAAATCTTGAAAGTCGCGGCCCAGAATCTTTCCCGAAGCCGCTCAATGACCCGGTCTGTCATCCATTGGCCCTTTATAACAAAAACAGTGTCAATGTCTTCCGGAAGCTTTGAAATCACGCCCTCATAGTAATCAAACACCAGCCTGTTCCTTAAGCCCTTTGTGTAAAACATCACCAGCTTGTTATAGAGACTGTGGGCATGAAGGTTGGAATCCACTAAGAATACCTCTGCCCCTGCTTCCTCAAGTTTCCTTTTTATGTCTTTCTCATAATTATAGAAATAGGGCATTATGAGAAGAATCTTCTTATTTTCTAACTTTATCATTGTAATACTTGTCCGAAATAAACTGACGCACAGGAGGTGCCAGGAATGTGATAATGTTCATGGCATGGTAAGCAACCATAAACGCTTCCTTTCCCTTCACCTTCTTTGCATCGGCAAATGGTGTCAGCTTTAGATATTTATCATAGGCTAGACTGTAGTGATTCATGTTTCCTCTGTTCCAAGGGCGTTCATCCGAAGCATAATGCACTATGTGGGGATGATGCTTTGCGAGTCTGAAGCTCTCCTTGGACTCACCCTTTCCGTAGGCAGCGGACTTCTCCACCAGAGTCTCGTATCTGAAATAGTAGTAATTGGTAATAAAATCGTAGGTCTGACCTACTCTTTTTATACGGCCCTTAAGCACGTGATTAAGGATGTCCTGATCATTAAATGGAAGCTTTCCACCCATGGTGTTGTAATACTCCAGGCAGTTGGTTTCCATATCTTCAGATCTCCATGCGGAAAGATTGAGAAGGATCATGCCTGCATTATAGTAGTTATCCTCCTCCGTCAGCCCCACCAGCTCCTTCACTTCAGGATAAATGGTAGGCTCAGCCGCCATGGCTGCGATATCGTCATTGAGCCTCAGATCATAAAGCCCCGAAATATCCCTGAGCACAACCGTGTCACAATCCAGATACAAAACCTTGGTAACCGTATCCGGAAGTATGGACCCCATCAGCAGTCTCGCCAGTGTTGTGATACGAAACTTCCCCGTATCAAGCCCGTAAATCCTGTCCTTCAGATCCTGCATCAGGCCTTCTATCGGATAGAACTCAACTTTTCTTCCATAGAATTTCGCCATCTCCCCGATCTTCTGCCTGTTCTCCTCAGAAATGCCATCGGACAGCACATGAAAGTTGATTTCAACTTCTTTATTATGTTCGATCAATGATGCCATGGAAACCGCCATGTGCTGACAGTAACCGTCATCAGTCGCGTAAACAATATTCATAAATTATTATCCTCTAAAACCTAAAAGGGCTCGGCCCTTACGGGTCGAGCCCATCAAGCGCCTTTCGGCACTTGATATACTACTATCATTTTAAAGTTAATTCAAGATTACTTATGAATTGCCAAACAGTCCCTTCGGCTTCTCACCGGAAAGCTTTCGCTGCTCTACGCGCTTCTTTCCTGCTTCCTCAGCCACATCCTTGAAGTACAGACGGTTAACCGCACTGAAGAGAGCTCTGATGGAAGAACGTGTGATATTGGAAGAAAGTCCCACACCATAGCTGGTCTTTCCTGTTTCGATATCAAGAAGATGAATATATGATACCGCCTTAACATTGGTACCTGAACCAAGAGCATGCTCCTGATAATCGATAACCTTGGCCTTGATGCCGATCTCATGATTAAGACCCGTGAGAACCGCATCGATAGGTCCGTTTCCGACACCACCAAAGTTCTTCATCTCGCCACGGTTCATGTAAGTAACATTGGCAAGAGTTGTGAAACTGTCGTCGCCCTCGTTCTCGGTATCCGTTGTACGTATATTCTTGAAGTGGATAGGCTCCTTGGTCTGTACGTAGCAGGCATCGAAGATATCGAAGATCTCCTGAGGTGAAACCTCGCCCTCCTGCTCCGAAACAAACTGGATGTAATCCGCAAACTCTCTCTGCATGCCCTTAGGAAGCTTGTAACCAAACTGGGAATCCATAATGAAGGCAACTCCGCCCTTTCCGGACTGGGAATTGATACGTACGATAGGCTCGTACTTTCTTCCTATATCTGCAGGATCGATAGGAAGATAAGGAACCTCCCAGATCTCACTATTTCTGTCCTTCATTGCCTTAACGCCCTTATTGATGGCATCCTGATGGGATCCCGAAAATGCAGTGAAAACAAGCTCACCTGCATAAGGAGCTCTCGGATGAATGCTCATCTTTGTGCATCTCTCGTAAACTTCCTTTATAGGGTTAATGTCTTCGATATTAAGCTTTGGATCCACGCCATGTGAAAACATATTGTAGGCAACTGTGAGAATGTCTACATTACCGGTTCTCTCGCCGTTTCCGAAAAGCGTTCCCTCAACACGATCTGCTCCTGCAAGAAGGGCGAGCTCTGTGGAGGCAATACCCTCCCCACGGTCATTGTGAGGATGAATGGAAACGATAACATGCTCACGGTACTTTAAGTGGTTGCACATATACTCGATCTGATCGGCATAAACATTGGGAGTATTCATCTCCACCGTTGATGGCAGGTTAATGATGACCTCTCTGCCCTGTCCGCACTCCCAGGCATCCAGTACTGCGTTGCATATTTCCGCTGCAAAGTCCATCTCCGTTCCCGTAAAGGACTCGGGAGAATACTCAAGACGGATAGTTCCGGGGAAATCCTTGGCATACTTCTTTACAAGCTGTGTACCTGTAAGAGCGATGTCAATGATCTCCTGCTTTGACTTTCCGAAAACCACATCTCTCTGAAGAATGGATGTTGAATTGTAGATATGAACGATAGCCTTATCAAGACCCGCAAGACACTCGAAGGTTCTTTCCAGCAGCTCTGCGCGGCACTGAACCAGTACCTGTACGGTTACATCTTCCGGGATCATCTTGCGCTCGATGAGCTGACGCAGGAAATCATACTCGATCTGTGATGCGGCAGGGAAACCAACCTCGATTTCCTTGAAGCCAAGCTTTACCAGCATCTGGAAGAATTCTATCTTTTCTTCAACACTCATCGGATCCACCAGTGCCTGGTTACCATCACGAAGATCTACAGAGCACCATACAGGTGCCTCTACGATTTCTTTGTCCACCCATGTTCTTTCCGGATACCTGAATGCCGGAAATCTTCTGTAACGCTTGTAATTCAACATAATCTCATTCCTTTCGCATGAAGAACCTAAGCCCACAACCGCCATTGGCCCCTCACTATTATGCATTTGATTCATCAGTAGGTTTAAATCCTGCCTACTATAAATCGTAAGTGGGCGTAAAATGCATTTCCGCCCACTTAATTATAGCCTTATTAATCGTTCAGCACTAGACCCAGTTCTTTCATAACATCTATAACCTGGGATACATATTTCTCACATTTCTCCATGGTATCCGCCTCAACCATGACTCTTACAAGAGGCTCTGTTCCGGAAGCTCTGAGAAGGATTCTTCCATCTGAACCAAGCTCCTCCGTAACCTTATCAACCGCAGCAAGAACCTTCGGATCCTTCTGTGCCTTTTCCTTGTCCTCAACTCTTACATTCTTAAGGAGCTGAGGGAATACGGTAAACGGTGCTGCCAGATCCTTAAGGGACTTCTTCATTGCCAGCATTGTCTCCATAACCTTTATGGAAGTTAGGATACCGTCACCGGTGGTTGCATGTCTCATAAAGATAATGTGCCCTGACTGCTCTCCTCCCAGAGAGAAGCCATTCTGCAGCATATTCTCATAAACAAATCTGTCGCCAACCTGTGTCTTTTCATACTTAATGCCTACGGCATCCAGTGCTTTGTAGAGACCGAAGTTAGACATTACCGTTGTAACAATGGTGTCGTCCTGAAGCTGTCCTTTTTCCTTCATATAACAGCCGCAGACATACATGATCTGGTCTCCGTCAATGAGATTACCCTCTGCATCCACAGCAAGACACCTGTCCGCATCTCCGTCATAAGCAAATCCCACATCACAGCCCTTTTCCACAACAAATTTCTGAAGAGACTCAATGTGTGTGGAACCGCAATTATCGTTAATGTTTGTTCCGTTTGGCTCGTTATGGATAACGAAGGTATCTGCTCCGAGAGCATCAAAAACGGATTTTGCAATGGAGGAAGCGGAACCGTTTGAACAGTCAAGGGCAACCTTCTTGTCTTTGAAGCTCTTTGTTGCAAGCGAAATGAGATAACCTATATAACGGTTTCTTCCTGCCGCAAAGTCTACCGTGCGGCCGATTTTATCCTTTGTTGCCAGAGGCACCTCAGGGGTTTCGCCTTCAAGATAAGCTTCTATCTCGGCGATAACATCCTCTCCAAGCTTTTCTCCGTTTCCGTTTATAACCTTTAAACCATTGTCATAGTATGGATTATGTGATGCTGAGATCATAACAGCACAGTCAAAATCCTCGGAACGCGCCACATAAGCAACAGATGGTGTGGTTGTTACATGAAGAAGATAAGCATCGGCTCCGGTTGCTGTTATACCTGCAGCAATGGCATACTCGAACATGTAACTTGAACGACGGGTATCCTTTCCGATAACGATACGGCATTTTTCACCGTCCTTCTTGTCTTTTCCATAGTACCAGCCAAGGAACTTACCTACACGGAATGCGCTGTCCGCTGTAAGATTGACATTAGCCTCACCTCTGTAACCATCTGTTCCAAAATATTTTCCCATTATAAAAAGCTCCTTTAAATTCTATACTCCGACAGGAGGGATATCCTCCTTTTGATGAAAGTCGGAGTTAGTTCTTTATCTATTTAATTTCTGTAATGCAGAAAAGGACTGCCATTAAGGCAGTCCCGTTATCCTCATATCTCTATATCTTTTAATGCTTCAAGATATCTTGATAATGCATCCTGCCATGTAGGAAGCGGCTTAAATCCATTCTCAACAAGTTTTGACTTATCCAGTCTTGAATTAAACGGACGGGCTGCCTTACTGAGTCCGTACTCTTCAGTGGTAACAGGAATAACCTCTGTAGTAAGACCTGCCTGCTTATAGATTTCCTTTGTGAAATCATACCAGCTGATATATCCGCCCTCATTTGTGGCATGATAATATCCATACTTGTCAGTTTCCAGCATATCCACAAGAAGTACCGACAGATCAAGTGTATAGGTAGGTGTACCGATCTGATCATTAACCACGCGAACCGTATCGTGAGTCTTTCCAACATTCAGCATGGTCTTTATAAAGTTCTTTCCGTTGAGTCCGAATACCCAGGCGATACGTACTATAAAGTACTTATCAAGGGTTTCTGACACCGCAAGTTCTCCTCCGAGCTTTGTCTCTCCATAGTAATTAAGGGGAGCATAATCCTTGCAGTCCGGCTTCCAGGGTTCTGTGCCCTGACCGTTAAATACATAATCGGTGGAAATATAGATCATCCTGGCATCAAGCTTCTTAGCAACATCAGCGATGTTCTGAACGCCGTCAACATTGATGGCCTTAACCTTTGCCTTCTTGTCTTCATCCTCTGCAAGATCAACTGCTGTCCACGCCGCGCAGTGAACGATAACATCCGGTTTGATATCGGATATAACCTTATCCACCTGCTCACGGTTTGTGATGTCC
>JAILDF010000317.1 GCA_024689585.1 Oribacterium sp. | reverse complement strand
TGAGCGGTTCAAGAGAATCCGTCAGGATTCTATAATAGCTTTTGAAAATGATCAAAGTAATATGGCCCGGTGGCTCAGTCGGTTAGAGCGCCGCCCTGTCACGGCGGAGGTCGTCGGTTCGATTCCGTCCCGGGTCGCTTTTAAGTAAATATTTTATGGATGGGTTCCCGAGTGGCCAAAGGGGGCAGACTGTAAATCTGTTGTCAGTGACTTCGGTGGTTCGAATCCACCCCCATCCATTCGAAACTCGATATGAGTTTCACAGTTGTTATTTTCAACTTAAATGGGGTCTTAGCTCAGCTGGGAGAGCATCTGCCTTACAAGCAGGGGGTCACAGGTTCGAGCCCTGTAGGCCCCATTAATTCTGTTCATGATTTATCATTTAAGCCTCGCGTCTGTGCGCGGCTTAACAGAATTGAGAATAACAAATAATATGAATATCGCGGGATGGAGCAGTCTGGTAGCTCGTCGGGCTCATAACCCGAAGGTCGTTGGTTCAAATCCTTCTCCCGCAATTCTCAGAGATCACCATAAGGTGATCTTTTTTAGTCTGATCAAACGGAATAGGGTGATAAGTTAACTTTTTTAATATAGGAATATTGCTGTTGATAGAGTAGAAATATTTTTTTTATCACGAAAACATGGCAATAATTAAATGATAAATAGCACAAAACAAAAATATTATTTTTATTAATTATAGTATTGCAAAAATTTTTATTTTGCTTTATTATGTAGGTGATGGGAATATTAATAGTAGATAATCTGATGGGCACAAAGTTCACAAGTAATCAATGTTGGCGTGTTCTCCTCCTTAATGAAAGGAGGGGAACTTTTTTTGTTTTTATATAAAATCATATATAAACCTTGTTTTATGTTAAAAAATTATCTATAATCTAAACGTTTTCTGTTTAAAACTGCCAGTTTGTATATTGATTAAAAAAGGACATATAAATGATACTTGCGATTACTTACAATCCTGATGAAAAAGACATTATTCAAAGTTTTCATAATATTAATTTTTTCAAAATTTACAATATTGAGAGAAATATTATCATTGACTCTTCTTTAGTAAGGACTGATGGTCAGGGACATTGTGCCCTTGCCGGAATATTGCGTAGAATCGGTGTAAATGCCATGATTTGCAAAGATCTGGATGAAGATGCATTGATTTCTCTTTCTGAGCTCGGAATAAGAGTATATAGCGGAGTGGAAGGCATCTGTGATGAAGCTGCCAGAAACTTTGCAGAGGATATTAATAAGTTTAAAGAGAGCACGGTTAGTATATAAACTGAACAGGCTTGCACAGTCAGAAGGTTTTAAGCAGCTTAACTATATTAGATACAGATAAAAGGGGATTTAAATGAATCATATTCAGAATCGGAATATTGCTGTTGCAGTAATTCTTACCATCGTAACTTGTGGTATATACTCTTTATATTGGTATTATTGTCTTGCAAAAGATATCAATGAGTTATCAGGTCATCAGAATGATACATCCGCAGGAATTGTACTTTTGTTGTCCATAGTTACATGCGGTATATATGAGTGGTATTGGATGTACAGAACCGGCGTGAAGCTTGATGAGGTTGCAGTGAATAATGGAAGGGCACCTCAGAGCAGATCCATACTGTTCCTTCTTTTGGGCGTATTTGGTCTCGCTATTGTTTCTTTCGCTATCATACAGTCTGAGATTAATGAATATGCCGGTTACCTTCCTGACGGAATGAACGGCGGAATTTAATATCATTTCCGGTTTATGATCTTTGTAGAGGAGATAAAATCTCCTCTACAATTTTTTTGTCTTCAATTTTGATCTTTGCAGCCGGGCGGCATTAAGGTTAAAAAAATAGTAGTGATTATTCTTTGTGACAATTCCATATTATTCTGAGATTGCATTTCTTTGGATACAAAAAACAATAATTAAAATTTTGTCAATCGATATATTGTATACAATTTTCTTCGAAAAATGGCTTAAAACCTTGGTTTGTTCAACCTGCACAAACTATCAAATACGGTATTTGATAAATTGACAATTAATAGTCATAAATGTCTGAAAAATATCATTTGTTTTCATATAAATTGAACAGTGCTAATATACGCCTAGGTTATTTTTTATGAGATTGAAAGGAGTAGTTATGTTAATTAGAGTTGGTATCAATGGTTTTGGTCGTATTGCAAGAGTTATCCTCAGAATACTCGAGGAGCGTGATAATGACATTGAGGTTTGCGCAATCAACCTGAGAAATGCTGATATTTCACGTATGGCTTATCAGATGGAATACGATTCTGTATTCGGTCGTTTCAGAGGCCGCGTAAGATATACAGATAATGAACTTGTTATCAATGGGAAGAAGATTCATGTATTTTCAGAGGATGACCCGGCTAATATTGACTGGGCTTCAACAGGTGCAGAATACATTATTGAGTCTACAGGAAAGTTCCTTCGTCTTGAGGATTGCGAAAAGCATTTCAAGGGTGGTGCCAAGAAGGTTATCCTTACTGCACCCGGAAAAGACCCGGATTTCCCAACATTCGTATTCGGTGTTAATAATGAGAGCTATGATCCTTCCATGAGGATTATTTCAAATGCATCATGTACTACTAACTGTCTCGCACCTCTCGCTAAAGTTCTTAATGAGAAGTTTGGAATTGAGAGAGCACTTATGTCCACAATCCATGCTTCTACATCAAAGCAGAAGCCGGTTGACTCCAATGGCGGTCGTGACTGGAGAACAGGACGTTCTGTATTTAACAACATCATTCCTTCTTCCACAGGTGCAGCTAAGGCAGTAGGTATGGTTATTCCTGAGCTTAAGGGTAAAATGACAGGACTTAGCTTCAGAGTTCCTACAAATGATGTTTCGGTTGTTGATCTTACTGCTCAGCTTAAGACAAAGACAAATTATGATGAAATCTGCGAAGCTATCGAACATGCTTCCCGTCATGAGATGAAGGATATCATTGAGTACAATACTGATGAAATTGTTTCATCTGACCTTAGAGGAAACTTCCAGACATGTATTTTTGATGTAAAAGCAGGAATCATGCTTGATGATACTTTTGTAAAGCTTATTGCATGGTATGACAATGAGTGGGGTTACTCAAATCAGTGCATAAACCTTTTACAGTATGTAGCCCGTAAGGACGCAAAGTTAGCTGCAAAGGCATTAAAAAACCAGAAGCAGGATGATGTAAAGAGCGTTGCTCCGGTTGTCGAATCCCAGGATAAGAAGAACAACGAAAAGAAAAAATAATAACCTTAAAACATAAACAGCTCAATAAACTCATATAATTTTTTAAAGCTTTCTGACTTTTACAGTCAGGAAGCTTTTTTGCTGTAGTTGATTTTACTTACCGAAGACAGTTTGGCGGTTTAAATCCATAATTACTGATGATTCTCTCATATTTTTATGTTTTTAGCCGAAAATAAAGATATATGCCTTTGTTTTAGTAAAAGGCTCGTGAAAGATCGGATTTTTTAGATGACACGCGGAGTTTGGTACTTTCGATGACCGATCGAAAGCAGCATAGATACAGTCGGAGATCCATATGAGTACAAAAGTTAATGAATTTACAAATGCGGATTATAGTAAGGATTATATTCTGAATGGTCTTAAAGCCATGCCGGGAGGTTTTTTCATATATAAGGCTGATTGGGAAGAAGAACGGATACTTTATGCCAATCAGGCTTTACTCGACCTGTTCGAATGTAAGAGTAATGAAGAATTTCAGGAACTTACCGGTGGATTGTTTAAGGGAATGGTATATCCTGAGGACTATGAGAAACTTGAGGCGAGCATCAAGTTACAGATAGAAAGTTCCGATGATAATTTCGATAATGTACATTACAGGATAATGACAAAAACCGGAAAGATACTGGAAATCGAGGATATAGCCAAGCTATATGAAGATCCGGTGGAAGGTCCGCTGTTTTATGTGTTTATATCCACATATAAATCTACGGTTGATCAGCTGACGGGACTTTTAAATCGTGAGTATTTCATAAAATCTGCAAAGACCGGTTGTGATCAGCTTTTTGTTGATAATAAAATGCCTGTAGTGATTGCATTTGATTTTAACGGAATGGAACATTTCAGCTCCAGGTACGGATTGGAAGAAGCTGATAATTTTCTGCTTGTATTTGCGGGAATATTAAAAAAGCATTTTCCTACTCAGAATTGCGCAAGGTTTGGATCTGATCATTTTTACGTTTATGCAGAATCAGAAGGTATAGAGATATTGCTGAATCAGCTGATAGGAGAGCTGCATTCTGCCAATAACGGAAAAACTCTTACAGTACGTATGGGTCTCATTAATTATCTTCCCGAGATGACCATGAACGAGGTTTGCGATAAGGCGAGGATTGCGGCTGATACTCTTATAGGGGTGGATATATCAGATTATGCATGGTATGACGAGAACCTTACCGTAAAACAGCTTAGTAGAGAATACATAATTCGTACTTTTGATCAGGCTTTGGCAGAGGGATGGATAGAACCCTATTATCAGCCGGCGATCAGAAGTCTTACAGGCAGAGTGTGCGCATTCGAAGCCTTTGCAAGGTGGCATGACCCGGAATTTGGAATACTTACACCATTGGAGTTCCTGCCGGCTTTGGAAGAAAACGGACTTGCGTATCGTCTGGATATGTACATTGTCGGAAAAGTAGCAGATATGCTTCAGCAAAGACAGGAAAACGGGCAGCCTGTAGTTACTGTGAGCGTAAACATTTCTAAATCTGATTTTGAAGTATGCGATCCGGTAGCTATCATTTCAGCTGCCTGTGATTCCCGTGGTATCGGAAGGAATCTCATCTCTATTGATTTATCCGAAACAGTTCTCATGAGAGACAGGGAACTTGTAAGCGGAGCCATAGACAGATTACATGATGCAGGATTTGAAGTCTGGATGGATGATTTCGGTGCCGGATATTCCGCTTTGAGTGCATTAAAGGATTATAATTTTGACGGAATAAAGATCAATTTTGCTTTTCTGAAGGATTTGAATGAAAGATCCGGAGAGATTTTAAAAATGACCATAAAAATGGTTAAAGCTTTGGGCATACATACTTTGGCAGAAGACATCGAAACCAGGGAACAGACTGATTTTCTTAAGAGTTTAGGATGCGAAAAGATACAGGGAAACTTTTATATAGAAGCGGAAAAACTTGAGGATACACTGGAACATATGAAGGCGAAAGGTTTATTGTTTGAAAGCCTCGATGCCTATGGTTTTTATGAAAAGGCCGGTCTTACAGATGTCATTTCCAAGTATCCTAAAGCTCTGTTTTTCTTTGATGGAAAACAGTTTTCAACATTATACAAAAACGAAGCTTATGTAAGGGATATAGACAGAAAGGAAAGCTCTTCTAAAAATCTGTCAAATCTCACACTGGGTACTGAGATATCCATGAACCTGGATAAATTGAGGAAGCTTGCCTCCAAAGCTATCAAGAATGAAAGAACAGAAGGCATGATCATCCTGCAGAAGAATCGAAATATCAAGATAAGCTTTGCGCCTGTTGTAAGTTCTTACAGAGGACACATCTTATCGGTTTCAATGGATGTCATAGACAGGAATGTAAGGGGGTATTTTGAGGGTATAAACAGTATCATGGAGACAATCATGTCCGTATATGAATGTATATACCTTATCGATTATGAAAATGATTCAAGAACTGTCATAACCAGTACATTATCCAGCGAAAATGACGGAGAAGTGATATATGGTCTGAAAAAGTTTTATGATGATTATACATTGGGGATGGCGCATATAAATGATCTGGAGCGTATTCGCAGATTTCTTGATAAATCGAATATTGAGGCGAGATTTAAAGCGTCTGACAGGGGCTGTTTTTCAGAATTATTCCTTGTGAAACAGAATGATGGAAGTTATAAATGGTCGGAATTTCTGTTCGTGCTCATCCCTGAGACTGAAGGGAAGAAATATTACGTTTGCGTTAAACCTGCTGAAATCGAAGAAACAGATAATAAAGAGGAAATCATAGGAAGATTGCTGGAAACCAACCAGATTGACATCAGAAAAGTAATGGTCAATAAGGATGATGCCTGGACCAAAGCTTTTCTTCAGGTTGGAAATATAAAAATGTTCTGGAAGAACAGAGATTGCAGATTTGTCGGAGCCAGCGATGCCTTCCTGAAGTATTATAATTTTAGATCCATTGATGAAATACTGGATAAAACCGATGAAGATCTGCAATGGCACATCGATGACACCCCTTACAGGATTGACGAGCTTCATGTCATTGAGAGAGGTGAGACGGTTCTCAATGCTCCCGGAAAGGTCATCGTAGGAGGAGTTCCGAGATCCATTCTTGCCAATAAATTTCCGGCTTATAAGGATGGAAAGATCATAGGACTTGTAGGTTATTTTGTGGATGTTGAGAAGGATCTGAATATAGATTCAAGTGTTACAAAGAGTAATCTGATTGATCCTTTGACAGGACTTCTCAACTCTCAGGGAATGATGCTCACTATGCTTGAATTCGATGAGAATTTTAAAGCAAACGGGCAGGATTATATATTCACCTTTATCCACGTAGAAGGATATAATGATGTGCTTACGGAGTATGGTGAGGAAATCGCCGAGCATCTCATTAAGCTTATAGCAAGAACTATAAAAAGATCATTTAAGGATACAGCAACCATAGCAAGAACCTATGGATGTTATTTTGCTGTGTGTGAAAAAGGTACCTCTACAGATATTATCGCTCGGGAGATCAATGCCTGCGTTGAGGAAATAAAAAACATAAAAGAGATTGAAAAGCATCGCTGCTATTTAACCATGACTTATGGTCTGTCCATGGGCTCTGAGGCAATCAATACTCAGGATATCATAGACATTGCGAAGAAACGACAGCAGATCAGTTTCCGGAGAAAAGGAATAGACCTTACATTCGGTAATACTGAGATAATGCCGGATATTTACAGGGATCTTCCCCTTTCTTATGTTGTATTTAAACCGTTAGTGGATGATGCGGACGGTTCGGTACTGGATATAAAATACCTGTTTGTTAACCAGAAATACTGTGAAATGACAGGTATTACAAAGAAGGATCTGTTGGGAAAGGGTTATCTGGAGACTTTTCCCAGAGCTGATCATGCATGGCTCGAGTACACCTACAGGGCAGTCAGAGGCGAATATGTAAATCATATACTTTATGATGAAGCTTCAAGACACTGGCTGCATTTTACCGCCGCTCCTTCAATTGTTCCCGGAACCTGTGCAGTTATCTGTGATGTGGTTGACGGTGAAAAGAGTACAGAAAACCGCCTGTCGGTGGGACAGGCGACCATGGAAGAAATGGTTAAGCTGGCACGGATTCTTGACACTGAAACCAATTTCAAAACTGCTGTAAATGATGCTCTTAAATTTATCGGCAATGTTACCGGTGCGTCCAGGGTATATATATTTGAAACCGACAGAAGAACCTTTGACAATACTTTTGAGTGGCGTTCCACCGGTATAGATGAGGGAAGGAACAAGCTTCAGCAGAATGACTACAGGTATATTTCCCTGTGGGAAAAGTATCTTGAGAAGGATACAAGTGTAGTTATTGAGAATGTTAATCTGCTTAAGTTTGATTATCCGGAAGGATATAATTACATGAAATCCAAGGGCATAAACTGGATGATCAGCGCACCCATGTATCACAAAGGGAAACTTCTGGGATATCTTGGCGTAGATAATTTTGATCAGGATAAGGCCATAGATATCAGAAAATTCATAGAGAATGCCGCCTATTTCATGTCTTCACGTCTCAAACTGCATGAGTTTTACAATAAGATGAGCGTGATGGAGTCAGAGCATGATGCAAATGAGAAGAGAATACTTACTCAAAAAGCCGGCTATAAAGTTGTTGAGATTTTGAGCAGAAGCGAAGAACCGGGTACTGCCATAAATGATGCCATCAAAAAAATGGGTGAGATTCTGAATGCCGACAGGATTGCGCTCCTTGAAATGGGAGAAAAGAATATCAACAACACTTACGAATGGCGCATAGATAATGTTTCGCCTTTGAAGGAAAAGAGGAGTTCTGTTAATTTCGACAATTATATCGGTATGCTGTCGGAAGCCTATAACAGACATTCTGCTTTTATCATCGGAGATATTGAAGATATAAAGGACTATAACTCCGGAAAATATAATTTTTTAAAGGAAAATGATATCAACAGATTTATCGAAGTGCCGCTGTTTGATAATGCTAAATTGGCCGGGGTTCTGGTGATAGATAACTATTCACTGGCACTTCAGATAGATGTGGGCAGTTTTCTGGAAATGATATCAATCCTCCTTGAGTACATGGTTGTTGCAAGACAGCATGATATCGAGATCAAGCGTAAATACGCTGTGACGGTTGATAATAACCACAGGGAAGATCACATTAATTCAAAGAAGGATACGAGACTTGAAGATCTGACTGAAATATTCAATGTTTATGAGGACATTTCTCTGCCTTCCTACTATGTTAACGTACGGTTTAACACAGATGGAACAAAGGCAGAAGACTTCATATTTATGTTTGTTAACAGAGCCTATTGTACATTTGTAAAACGTAAACCCGAAGAAATGCTTGGAAAGAGTTATAAGGAGGTATTTCTGGAAGCGGATCCCCAACTGATAGCGGATATTTATGAAGTTTCGGTATTGGGTCTCACAAAGAGAGATATAAGATATGATGCCATCGGCGGATGCTGGATGGAAACGGTCATCATGCCTGTGGCAAATACCGGCTTCTGTGTTGTCATGCTGCTGAATCATGATGTAAGCCGTAAAGAAGTATACAACGTGATGGACGTAGCACAAACTGATAAGTCCAATGCTGCCATAGTACGAACTGCAGAAATCCTTAATGAGGAAAAGGATGACGATCTTGCCATAAGAAAGGTTATGGAAGAGCTGGGAGGTCATGTAGCTGCGGATCACATCTACCTTATGCTTGCTGATCATAACAGGAATACCTTCAGTGAGAGGTATGAATGGTGCGCTGACGGAGTAAGGTCGAATCTGGGAGTATTACAGAAGGTTGACAGGGATATTTTCGAAAGGACCAAAGCTTTTAAACGAGGTAATTATTTCTGTGAAGATATAAGTGCTGTTAAAAATTCGGATGCAATATTATATGATTTTTTGAAAACCAGAAACATAAGGAATTCTGTTCAGGTTCCATTGAAAAAAGGTGAAGAGATCATAGGTTACTTTGGAGCGGATAATGTTGAGATCAGTAATGAAAAAAAGATTACAGATATTATGCTTTCAGTCTCGTATTTTCTTTCAGCAAGGATCATAACGGCTCAGATGGATATGTGAGTGCATTAACTGTATTAAAACCTTAAGGAAAACATTATTAGATGCTTTTGCTTTTAACAGATACATATGGTAAAATCTGAGTAATATAAAAGATCGGGTATTAGTAACAGAGTGAGGTGACATATGAGTTACATTGATCAGGAAGCCACAGGCGAGTTATTGCGGCTGGCTGTAAAAAGCAGTAGTTTTTCAGTCTCAGACATATGTAAGGAGATGAATATATCAACAACATCTATATATAACTGGTTCAGGGGTGACACTCTTCCCAGTATAGAAAACCTCTTTTTGTTTGCTGAACTTGTCGGACAAAAGGTGGATGATATTGTTGTGTATGTATCTGACAGAAACAACAAGGCAGATGCTGCATAAATGCTGCGTCAGAATTCAGGAATAAAATGTAAAATAATCCCGTCGCTCCTAAAAAAGGAACGACGGGTTTTTTCAATGAAAAAGCCGTCACTAAAATGTGACGGCTGAAACGCTATATAATGGGGGAACTTCCCCTGCTTTATTTACAGACTGATCTTGTAGTCGTCGCCGCCTTCGCCGTCGATGGTGAAGTAAGCAGCTGATTCGTCAGCATTGATATAAATCTTGACATCCTTAACGGTAGCCTTGATCTTCTTTGCAGCAGCTATTGCATCGTTCTCGATGCTTGCGGGATCATAATCGATACCATTGATCTGGAGTGTAACAGCAGCCTTAACAGGAGTCTCCTTTGTTGCCTTCTTTGCAGCAGGCTTCTTAGGAGCAGCCTTAGGAGCTTCCTTCTTAGCAGCGGGCTTCTTAGCAGCAGCCTTAGGAGCTTCCTTCTTTACAGCAGGGGCTTCAGCCTTCTTAGGAGCAGCCTTGGGAGCTTCCTTCTTCTCAGCAGCTACTTCAGCCTTCTTAGGAGCGGCCTTAGGAGCTTCCTTCTTTTCAACAGCTGTTTCAGCCTTCTTAGGCTCTTCCTTCTTAACAGCTACAGGTTTAACAGCTTCTGTCTTTTTCTCTTCTACAGGCTTTGCAGGAGCTGTGGTTTTAGCTGCCTTAGGAGCAGCTGTCTTTGTCTTTGCCATATTAATATGTCTCCTTTGAAAATATAAAAGCTTTTTATAAATTTGATTTTATTTCCGTAAAACAGAGATGTCAATATTTTCAACCATTTTAAGGGCTTTTAGCAGGATTTTTTTCATTTAAACCAATCAAAATATGACGATATTTTGTAATAATGCTGTAAGGACATAAACGATTTAATTAATATATATTATTTCTATAAATATCGGAGGGGGACTCATATATGCTTGTGTTAAGAAGGAAAAAAGATCAGACGTTGGTCATAAATGGTAATATCAAAATCACAGTTGCAAGAGTGGATGGAAACGGAGTCAGACTTGCCATCGAGGCACCGGATCAGGTCAGTATAGTAAGAGGGGAGCTTACAGAGTCTGCCGCTGCGCCTACAGATGACATCGTTCCTATCGTTGAGCATAAGTCAAAGAAAAAGAGCAGTGTATTAAAGAAGATTGTGATTTAAATATATGAGTTTACAAAAAAAGAGGATACACATTGTTGTGCACCGCACATCGATGTGTACCCTCTTTTGCTGTTCATAAATTGATCCACCGGGGACGGTTCTCGCCGGCGAGAACCGTCCCCGGTGGATCTTCGTTTGTTTACTGAAAATTAAAGGTTGATCTTGTAATCAGCGCTTCCTGCACCGTCAACTGTGAAGTATGCAGCTGAGTCCTTGGCATTAACATAAACATTAACAGCCTTGACATCCTTCTTGATCTTCTGAGCTGCAGCAACAGAATCCTTAGTGATACTGTTGAAATCATAATCCTTACCATTGAGCTGAAGTGTGATAGTTGACTTGATAGACATTGTAATTACCTCCCTACAAAAAAATACATATAGCACGCATGCAAAAGCATGTAGTCTACATATGCGGATATAACCCGGTATCCGCTCCCTTAAATAAAACGTATACATTATATTTTCAATCCATGATTTTGTCAATTCTATGATTCTTATCAAAAATGACCATAAATAAAGTGCAAATGCATTAAAAAATTACAGAAGCTATTTTATATAAACAGTTTTTTGTCGAAAGATATGGTAGGTACTTTGGGCAATGATTGTTCCTGATCCGAAAAGGGGTATAGTCAGGACTCATTAGTGATGGAGAAACAACATGAATAACAAAAGAAGTAACATCAATGACATTGCGATCCTGTTACTGATATCCATTTTCATGAATGGTTTTGAGACCGGTGGATACCAGGCTGCACTTTTGTACATAGGTGAAGAGTATTCATTGGATCACGGGGCACAGGGAGTTATAGCTTCCGTGGAGCTTTTCGCCACCATGATAGCACCGATCATCCTTGGATCCCTGGCGGACAGAGTGGGCAAAAAGATAATGCTTACATTATTTACCACTACGAGAGTTATTTCCGGCATTATCATCCTGCTGGCAACCGGATCACTTCAGTTCTCTGTGGGTGTATTCATCCTTGGCTTTGCTACAAGTATCATTCAGTACGTGGCCATCGCTGAAATGGATGACGCATATCCGGTTACAAAGCATCAGAGGATGGGCGGTATTGCTGCCATGTATGCATTTGGTGCGGTTGTAGCTCCTTTGATAGTGGGCTTTGCACTTAAAACTGCTCTTGGATGGCGTACCTTCTTTGCGGCGGATGCCGTTATTTCATTTGTTCTTGCAGTGCTTCTCTGGAAGATCAGTTTCGAGCCCAGAGAGAATCCTGCAGACGCTGAGGTATTTGAATATGAAGGCGCGGGAACAGGCGGTTCAGGAAACATTTATGTAAAGGGAGTGATCTATCTCTGCATAATCATGTTTATCTATGTGGGAGTGGAAAACGGTGTCGGTTTCTTCCTGAATGGTTTCATGCATGATAATGTCCATTCCGAAAGAGGCTATATTGCTCTTTCTATTTTCTGGATGGCAATGATCCCTTCCCGTATCATCTGCGGTTATCTCAGTAAGTACAGAAGTTTACTTCTCTGTGCCGCACCAACGGGGGCAGCATTATTCCTGGCATTCCTGTCTGTGGTTACAAATGAGTACGTTGCATTTGTTGTGGTATTTATCATGGGCTTTTTCTGCGGAGCGGTTTATCCCAATGTACTTACCTATGCAGCAGATTACAGTGGCACAAAGACTGCAACTGTAATCGCGGCCATTACTGTTGCAACGGGAATAGGCGGAACCCTTGTGTCTTTTGTATTCGGATTTTTGGAGAAGGCAGTGGGATTCACCTGGTCCTTCAGGATACTTGCGGTATTCCTGGCACTGGATCTGTTCTTTGCACTTCAGGTGGTTATGACAAAGACTAAAAAAGTTACAGACAACCGGTAGTCATATATGTGCAAAAGTTGTTTTAAGGCCTGGATAAGCATTGTCCGGTGAAAATAATCAAAGTATAGGAAGGTATGATATGGGAGGTACAGTATCCGTAGTAGATCTTGAGAATTATATAGTGGACAATATCGAAACTGCCATCAAAGAAGGTTATATAAAAATATATTATCAGCCTGTAATACGTACTATTACAGGTAAGATTTGTGCGGCAGAAGCATTAGCGAGATGGGATGACCCGAAATATGGATTTCTCAGTCCGGATTCATTTATCAAGACACTGATTAAAGCAAAAAAGATCCATCTTTTGGACACTTATGTCATAAGACAGGTTTGCAATGACATACGGGAAATAATCGATAACAGAGAGGAACCCTTTCCGGTTTCCGTAAATGTCACAAAATCGGATTTTTTCGAATGCGACCTGTACAATGTTTTTGAAGAAGCAGAGCAGGACAGCGGTGTACCTACAAAGTATCTGTGCCTTGAGATCAGTGAGGACATGTTCAGGGACAGTGATGATACCGGGATAGTGGAAGCGGTTGATAAGCTGCTTGAAAGGGGCCATGAGAAGTGGCTCGTTGATTTCGGACAGAGCTACGGCTCGTTCTATGCCCTTGAAAAAGAATACAGCGTTATCAAATTTGATGTTAAATTTTTGCGTAAGCTCAAGGCTGAAAAGCTTGAAAGAGCCAAGACCATCATTGCCTATTCCATAAATGTTGTAAAACGTCTTAATTTCAGTATCCTGATAGAAGGTATCGAGACTGAGGAGGAGTATGATTATTTTAGGAATCTGGGTTGTGAAATGATCCAGGGATATTTCTTTTCGAAGCCAATGCCCATTAAGGAATTAAATAAGCAGGGGTTCGAGGTTGAATCCATAGAAGAAAGGGACTACTACAATGCAATCGGACAGATAGAGATTGAGAATGGTTCCATGTTTAGTTCAAATCTGAGCACTAACTATGCAATGGCGATCTTTGAGTATAAAGATCAGAATTTTACTTATCTTTATCAGAATGAAGCCAATAAACAGTACCTTAAATATATTGGAAATCTGACTACCCAGTCGGCTGAGAAAGTTATAAATCAGAAATCAGGAATACTGCAGGAGAAGTTGCGCCCGTTTATAAGGGATCTTCAAAATGGAAGAAAGGACCTGAAATTCTCGCATGTTTACAGAGGTACCATAATTAACCTCAGGGGAAAATTTGTTGCTAAAAATCCAAAGAACGGAGCTATCGCTCTGGTTGTGTATTCTTCCATGGCGCATGATGAAACTCAGATAAAAGCCAGGGTATTTGATAAAGCCATGAGGGAAATATACGGCATATATGACAGGTTTGATCTTGTGGATATGAAGGACAGCAGGATCAAAAATTCTTATATTAATACAACGGAATATGGCGGAGTATCTGAGGGAGCTGACATAAAAGAGGTAACAGAAAGCTGGAGCCTGGAGTATATAGCTTCTGATGAAAGGAGCAAGTATGTTGAATTCATGGACCTCTCAACCTTAAAGGAAAGATTGTCCAAACTCAAATCAAAACATTTAAGAAAGATATTCAGGACATTGATGGATGACGGTCATTATGAAGAGAAGGAGTATGTCCTTTTACCTGTACATATCGACGGGAAGGAAATGGTTCTTTGCGGCATTGTAAACATTGATGTGGACGGGTAGTTATTTCTTTTTCAACAGAGGTAATAAGGATGATACAAAAAACATTCATTTTATCGCGAAGAGATGAAATGTGGCTGGTGATCAGTGAATGGGAACAGTTTATTCAGGATAAGCCAAAACAAAACATGTTTATGGTTTTTACCGAAAACGGTCTCTCAGAAGACAAGCTCAACGATGTACTGTCACTGGTTGTAAGAAAATATCCTGATATCAGCATGATAGGTATGCATCAGAGGTCATCTCAAAAATACAACGAGTACCTGAGGGTATCCTTCTGCCTTATGGAACATACTATAGTGACGCCTTTCTCCTGTACATTTGAGTATATCGATGAACAGGGTGCCTTTGACGAGCTTTCAGACATGGTGGAACAAATCGAGGATCCTGCCTGCATCATACTTTTTGCAGCAGGAAGTGCGGCCAAGATATCCTCTCCTATGTCAGTTTTTGAAAAGAAGTACAATATACCCATAGCCGGCATTTGGACTGCGGATTTTGAGAATATGGAGTCTGATACCCATTTTGTGTGGCAGAACGAAAAACTCTGCAGGGGATTTGCGGGCGTTATATTGTCCGGCAAGGATCTGATGGTACATACCGAGCTTTTGACCGGATGGAGACCTCTCGGAAAGAACTTTCAGATAGAGTTAAGGAAGAAGGTTACCGGATTAAATATCGGTGAAAACATAGTAAAGAAGATAGACGGAAAGAATGCTACAGAGATATATGAAAGATATCTTAACATAAAACCTGATGGGGCATTTCTTGAGAACATCAGGGAATTTCCGTTCCTTGTGAAAAGAGAGAATCAGATACTCAGCAGAAGTCCGTACAGATATGACAATGCAGGGCAGCTGTACTTCCTGGGAGATTTCAGACCGGATGATATCATTAGTTTTTCATCCGGTAATAAAAGCAGTGTTTTCAGCGAGATCGCTTATAAAGTAAACAGATTTGCAGAATTTGTACCACAGGGTTCTTTTTTGTTCGGAAGTGATACGAGGCAGACATACATTGATAAAGAGCTTAATGCATTCCAGAACATTGATGAAAACATTCAGTATATCCGCGGCAAGGGACAATTTCTCTTTATGGATGGAAGGGGCGGCACTCACAATGTTTCCAGTGTTATCCTTGGACTCAGAGAGGGTATGCCGGATGTTCAGGAGTCTGTTGATTATTCTGATTCCATTAATATTGTGGAGACAGATGCGGTGATTCCATTGGCAGACAGAACCAGCATTTTCCTCCAGGCAATTACGGATGATCTGAATGAAGCAATTTCCAAGGCGGAAAGCGCAAACAAAGCTAAGTCTTCCTTCCTTTCACATATGTCTCATGAGATACGTACGCCTATAAATGCCATTCTGGGAATGGATGAGATGATTCTGAGAGAAGGTGAGAATTCCGATGTAAGGGGTTATGCCATAGATATCAGAAATGCCGGTGTTGAGCTTCTGGCTATCATTAATGATATCCTGGATTTTTCAAAGATAGAGTCAGGAAAGCTTTCTGTCATTCCTATAGAGTATAAGACTGCGGATATGCTGAGAGACCTTTATCATATGATAAAGAAACGTGCTGAGGACAAAAAGCTTGAGCTCATTCTGGAGGCTGATGAAGACATACCTGAGGTTCTCTACGGTGATGAGATAAGAGTAAAACAGATCATAACCAATATACTGACCAATGCCGTAAAGTATACCGAAACGGGCAAAGTATGGTTCAGGGTAAAGATAGACAGTCTTAATCCTTCTGAGGTTGTACTGGACATTTCCGTGGAGGATACCGGAATAGGAATCAGGGAGGAGGAGATAAGCAAACTTTTTGAAGCCTTTGAAAGACTGGATGAAAAGCGAAATCGTACCATAGAGGGTACAGGTCTCGGCATGAATATCACACAGAAGCTTTTGAAAGAGATGAACAGTTCTTTGAAGGTTGAAAGTGAGTATGGCAAGGGTTCTGTTTTCTCATTTAAGCTTACACAGGCCGTAAGGTCTCCGGCTCCCATGGGCAAGGTTAATGTTGAAGAACATAAGGATGATAACACCAATAAGGGACCATCCTTCTATGCTCCCGAGGCAAAGATCCTTGCTGTTGACGATACTGTTCTGAATCTCACGGTAATAAAGGCTCTGGTAAAGCAGAACAAGATCAATGTTGATACGGCGGAAAGTGGACCGGATGCCATTGAAATGGTGAAGCATAATCATTATGACATTATTTTCCTTGATTACCGTATGCCTAATATGGACGGAATCGAGACTCTGCACCGCATGCGTGAACTGGAAGGCTCTCCGTGCATGTATACACCCATCATATGTCTTACGGCCAATGCTGTTACCGGCGCCATAGAAGATTATATGAAAGCCGGTTTCGACGATGTTATCACAAAACCTATCGATGCCGTGCTTTTGGAAAAGAAGCTTAGATTTTATATTTCACCTGAACTTATCCAGGAGGTGGATGAAAATGAACCCGCTCCTGATGATGAACAGGAGGAGGAAACATTACCGGCTGAAATCTATGGCATAAAGGAGATAAATGTTAAGGATGGATTACAGCATTGCGGTTCAGCAGAAGGATTCCTTACAGCATTAAAGAGTTTCTACGACAGTTTGAAAGATAATATCAGAATCATACAGGAAAATTTTGAAAAACTGGACGTAAAGAATTATACTATAAAGGTACATGCTATGAAGAGTTCGGCGAGGATAATCGGCGCAGCCGAGTTGTCCGCCCTGGCCAAGGATCTTGAAGCGGCGGGAGATGAGGAAAGACTTGATGTCATTCTCATGGATAACCCGAGGCTTATAAGTATGGCAGAAAGTCTCTATGAAGCATTGGATAAATACTTTGGCGAGAAAGAGGAAGACGATTCAGGACTTCCGGAGCTCGGCGATGATGAGTGGGCTGATTTTATGATAAGTCTTAACGGCTTTATCGATATGTACGATATCGATGACCTGAAAATGATGCTGGAGATGTTGAAGGAATATCGTCTGTCAGAAAATAAAAAGAGGATTTATCAGGAATTGAGAAATGCGGCAAAGGGACCTGACTGGGGCAAACTGTCTGAGCTTGTGGCGGTAAAATAAGTATAGTATTGAGGACTGGAGATAACATTTTATGTATCTGAATAGCGTTTTGATTATAGGTGATAATCTGAATTTTATGGCGCAGGCCATGATACGTATCCTGAAGAATAACGGATATGTTGTATATACCTGCGGTTTCAACATTGACAGCATTCACGAAAAAGCAACCGATGCGGGAGTTTTCATTCTGTATCTGGATGGCGTTTCATTTTCGGATAAAGCAGTCTTCAGTTATATAGAAGATCTGAGTTTCAACAGGATCGTCTGCGCTATCGGAAAGCCTAATGAATACAGAGAATTTTACAAGGTTTATCCTAAGGAGCGTGTAAACATCGAGATGCCTCATCCTGCCAATGTCATGATCCTTGTTGATCAGCTGAGACGTGAGCGTACTCTGAGTGATGAGAGTGTTAATTCCGAAAAACAGCGTAAGATACTGCTGGTGGATGATGACAGTACTTTTCTCGAGGTATCCAGTGGCTGGCTTAAAAAATACGGAAAATACGATGTGTCCATCGTAAACTCCGGCCCCCATGCCATTGATTATCTTGATAAGTATACACCTGACCTGATACTTCTCGATTATGAGATGCCGATGATGGATGGGCCGGCAGTTCTCAACAAGCTGAGACAAAATGAGCGTACAAGAAACATCCCTGTCTTTTTCCTTACCGGAAAAAATGACAGGGACAGCATCATGAAGGTTATGATGATGCGGCCTAATGGATATCTTCTTAAAACACTGGATCAGCAGCAGTTGGTATCAAGAGTGAATGATTTCTTTATCAGTCAGAAGAAATAATAAGATATAAACGTTGGTTTTGCTTAAAAAATAAAAAAATCATTGCTATTTTGATAAATGACTAGTAGCATATAACTAAATGTCTAAGGAGAAAAAAGGGATATAACCATTTTCCTAAAGCTGCGATATGATTTGTAGAAATTGTAATAATGAAATATCCGATACATCAGCATTCTGCCCTAATTGCGGAATGCTGTTTGTTGTATCAACTCCTGAAAGCAGCCCGGAGATACGTCGCAACAATAACCTTCCTTTTTACAGTGCGGAGCTTTTCCGTAAAATGGTACAGGAGGAAAATGCCCAAAAGGAAGCAGAGAAACCGGCTGATGTTCAGGGTGATGCTGTGCCTGCGGAGGATTCCGCTGATGATCAGCTTGATAAAATGTATGCCAGAGCCTTACAGCTCGAAAGGGAAGAGCACGCCGCAAAAATGCGTAAGGAGGCTGAGGAAAAGGCCAGAATAGCTGATGAGATCGCCCGTAAAGAAGCGGAAGAAGAACTTAAAAAGCGTATGGCGGAAAACGAACGCCATGACAGGGAAGTGGCGGAAGAACTGGCAAAGAAAAATGTTATTGATGAAGATGATCTTGATGAAAGGAATCTGAAAGAGGATTCGACTGAAGAAAAAACTGAAGATGAAATTCTTGAGAATGTTGAAGAAAACGAAACCGGAGAATCTGAAGCTCCTGAAAACGGAGAAGATAACGAAAGCGGAGAATCTGAAGCTACTGAAACCGGGGAACCTGAAGCTGCTGAAACCGGTGAAGATAACACCGAAGCAGAAGGAGTCCCTGAAAATACTTCTGAAGACACTTCTGAAAAAGCTGGTGTTTCTGAAACTGAAGAAGGAGAGGATGAAACTCTTCACCTTGAGGATGATTCCGACGATTATATATTCGGTGATGAAGAAGACGAAGAAGCGGAAGGCGAAGAGCCCGTTGCTTCTGACGTTGAAGAGCCTGCGGAAGTAGTCGAAGAAGTTCCTGCTGAAGAAGAATCAGAGACAGAAGAAAAATCTGATGTTGCAGATATAGAAAAAACGGAACAAACTTATACATCAGAGACAGAAGAAACAGAAAAAACTGAAATTGTGGCATCAGAAACCGAAGCAGAAGAATCTGATACCGTAGAATCAGAAATCAAAACAGAAGAATCTAAAGAAGTTGTGTCAGAAGAGATATCAGAAGACACTGATATAACAGAAGAATCTGAAATAACTGAGGAAAACAAAACAGAGGAACCTCTTGAGGATGATGCAGAGACTGTTGAACCTGAAACGGCTGAGGATAAAACTGAAACCGAAGAGGTAACCGGGGAAACGGTCATTGCAGAGGCAACGGATAAAGCAGAAGCAGAAGAGGCAGAGGAGCCGGAAGAGTCAATAGAGGAAAGCGAAGAGCCTGAAACAGAGGAGGCTCAGAAGCAAACTGAAGAAGTGATTGAAACTGAAAAATTTTCTGAATCGGAGCCTGCTGAAAATGAGAAAGCAGCTGAGGCAGAGCCGGTTGAAATCCCGGAGTCTGTTGAAACTAAAGAAGCAGAGGCGGAAAATCCCGAAGCTGAAGAATTGGTGGAAACAGAGGCTAAAGAAGAGATTGAATCAGCTGCAGCCGAACATTCCGAAGATGTAATTGATATAACTGATACTGCTAAAGTAGCCGCTGAATGGAAGCCGGTACCGGAAATGGTGCCTGAGTCAATTGCGGCAGAAGAAGTGTCTGAGGTAGTTGAGAAATCGGAAGCTGAAACTAATAATAAAACAGAAATCGTATCAGAACAGCTAAAGCAAAATAAGTATCAGAAAAAGCAGAAGAAGTCGAAATCTAAGAAAAAGAACCGGAAATCGAAGAGAGAAGACAAAGTATCAGAGCAGCTGACAGAGAAGAAGGGAGCTGTCTCTGAACTCAAATCTGAAGAAAAAGAGAAT
>JAILDF010000316.1 GCA_024689585.1 Oribacterium sp. | reverse complement strand
GGCAATATCATTGCCGGTAAAGGCTGTGTCATAGGTAATTCCTGTGAGCTTAAAAATGTTATTATCTTTGACGGAGTGCAGACACCACACTATAATTATGTGGGAGATTCCATTCTTGGATATAAATCACACATGGGAGCTGCGTCACTTACATCAAATGTAAAGTCCGATAAGAAGCTTGTGAAAGTGCATGCTGAGGACGGAGACATTGAAACCGGACTCAAGAAGTTTGGAGCCATGCTCAGTGACCATGTTGAGGTAGGCTGCGGTTCGGTACTTAATCCCGGCACGGTTATCGGAAGGAACACAAACATTTACCCCCTTAGTTCCGTAAGGGGCTGTGTGGATTCCGATTCCATCTATAAGTCAAAGGATGAGATCATCAGAAAAACAGAAGATTAAACACTTTTTATAAAGGAGATTTTAAATGGATAACAATTACGGATCAAATGTGACAGTTCTCAATCACCCTCTGCTTACTCACAAGATTTCACTTCTTCGTGATAAGGCAACGGGAACAAATGAGTTCAGACAGCTTGTGGAAGAGATCGCCATGCTTATGGGGTTTGAGGCTCTTCATGATCTTCCCACAAAGCTTGTAGAGATCGATACACCTATCGAGACAGCAAGTGTTCCTATGCTTGCCGGAAGAAAGCTTGCCATAGTTCCTATCTTAAGAGCAGGACTTGGCATGGTTTCCGGACTCACAGCCCTTGTGCCAAGTGCGAAGATCGGTCATATCGGTTTGTACAGAGATGAGTCTACACATCAGCCGGTTGAGTATTTCTGCAAGCTCCCTCATCCTATCGAGGAGAGACAGATAGTTGTATGCGATCCTATGCTTGCAACAGGCGGATCTGCTGTTGATGCTATCACTCAGATCAAGAGACACGGCGGAAAGAAGATCAAGTTTATCTGCATTATCGCTGCTCCTGAGGGTATAAAGAAGCTTGTTGAGGCACATCCCGATGTTCAGGTTTATGTCGGAAACGTAGACAGATGCCTTAATGAAAATGCTTATATTTGTCCGGGACTTGGCGATGCCGGAGACCGTATTTTCGGAACCAAGTAATGAAAAAAGAAGTAGGGAGCAAGCTCCCTACTTCTTATAGCATCTGCCGCCAGCCGGACTTGAACCGGCATGGATAAACCGCGCGATTTTGAGTCGCGTGCGTCTGCCAATTCCGCCATGGCGGCTTAAGACCTATATAAATTAGCACATTATCGAAAGGTTTTCAAGTCGAATCGATGCCGATTTTGACCCATCAATAACATTATGACATGCCTGGATGCCCGGAAAAAAATATATGATTATCTGAATAACAAGCTGACAGATGCGGAGCTTAAGGATTTCATCGATCATGTGAACGGATGTGACGAATGTATGGATGAGCTCAGGATCACCCATATGGTTTACAGAGGTGCGGCGGAGCTGGATTCCGATGCGGACACCAACCTGAACATTGACGAAGCGCTTAAAAAGACAATAAGTGATTCAAAGTTCTACCTGTTCAGACTGTTTACCAGAAGGATAGCTGCTATGGTTGTGGATACCATAGCTTTTTGGGCTGTGCTGATCATTTTTATAATGCAGATCAGGATGTGGATCATGTGAAGAGGAGATAATTTTGTCAGATAAACTTTTACTTATAGACGGACACAGTATCATGTCCCGTGCCTTCTACGGGATTCCGGAACTTACCAATTCCCGGGGATTGCATACAAATGCGGTATATGGATTTTTAAACATTCTTCTGAAGGTTCTGGATGAGGAACAGGCAGACCATCTTGCGGTAGCATTTGATGTTCATGAGCCCACCTTCAGACATAAGATGTTTGAGGGTTATAAGGGAACACGTAAGCCTATGCCTCAGGAACTTCACGAGCAGATACCCGTTATTCAGGAGGTTCTCACGGCTATGCATATTCCGCTTCTGAAAAAAGGCGGATTTGAGGCGGATGATCTTTTGGGAACCGTTGCAAAAAGGGCTCAGGCAAAGGGAGTGGATGTAACCATAGTTTCCGGAGACAGAGATCTTCTTCAGTTAAGTGATGAGCATATCAAAATCTATCTGCCTAAAACTTCCAAGGGCGTGACTACTGCGGAAATCTATTATCCTGATGATGTGAAGAAAACCTGGGGAGTGACCCCTTCGGAATTCATCGATCTGAAGGCTCTTATGGGTGACACCTCGGACAATATTCCAGGAGTTGCCGGCCTGGGTCCTAAATCTGCCGAGTGGATAATAGAGAAGTATCATGACATCGAAACCGCTCATGAAGCAGCCGTTTCCGGTGATCCTGAATTTAAGGTGCCCCGTAAGCCAAAAGCTGCCCAGATGCTTATTGATGAGTGGGATAATGCTAAGCTCTCAAAAACACTCGCCACCATCAACATTGATTCGCCCATAGATTTTGAATATGATGACGCGAAGGTGGAGAATATGTTTAACGAAGAGTCTTTTGAAATGATAAAAAGACTCGAGCTTAAATCTCTTATTAAACGTTTTGATGTAACCTCTCTTAACATTGAACAGCATCAGGATTTTGATCTTTCAGAGATAAAGTCTGTGGATGATCCTTTTATGGCGAAGATTGCCTTTAAGGATGCTGCAAGTCAGGGGGCTGCAGGTTTCTGTATAGTCCATAAACCGTCGGTTCTGGAAAGTGCTTCAGGTCAGATGGAAATGGTATTTGATGAAGGGCCGGATGCTGCAGCTTCGGCTCAGGAAACATCCGATGCCACAGAACTCTTTTTTGCGCTTGAGGGCGGCAGATATTTCAGATTCCATGGCTTTGACTGGAAAAAGGAGCTTAAGGAGCTGTCCCTTAAAGAGGGAATGCATCTCTATACCATGAACCTTAAGTCTCAGCTTTATGATTGTGAATTTTCGTCTGAGAGTAATGTTCTCGATCTGTCACTTGGGGCTTATGTTATTAATCCCTTGAAGGATACCTATACCTATGAGGATCTGGCCAGAGACTTTATGTCGGTAACATTACCATCGGAAAAGGAACTCAGGGATCGTTTCAAGGCGGCTTCAAAATCGGACACATCCGGCGAGCCCAAGCTTCTTTCGACAGTTGAAGAAACAATGGGGGCATATACTGCCATAGTGGCAGAGGGAGCTTTTAAGGCGGTTATGGATAAGCTTGAAGAGCTTCAGGAGACGGAGCTTTTCAGAGACATTGAGATGCCCCTTGTGTATACCCTTTACAATATGCAGGTGGCAGGAATCCTCATCGATAAAGAGGCTCTTCTTGACTATGGAAAAGAGCTTAAGGCCGGTATAGAAAAGCTTCAGAAAAGTATCTATGAAGATGCCGGAATAGAATTCAATATCAACTCGCCGAAACAGCTTGGTGAGATCCTGTTTGAAAGACTTGGACTAAAGGGTGGAAAGAAGACCAAATCCGGATACTCTACAGCTGCGGATGTGCTTGAAAAGCTTGCGGAAGAAAATCCGATAGTCAGAGATATACTTGAGTATCGTACACTCAGTAAGCTGAATTCAACATATGCGGAGGGCCTCCTCGGATTCATCCGTGAGGATGGCAGAATCCACGGAGAGTTTAACCAGATGGTTACCGCCACAGGACGTATTTCCTCCACAAACCCGAATCTTCAGAACATTCCTATCAGAACAGAGCTTGGAAGACGGTTCAGAAAGGTATTTGTTCCGTCGCCGGGATGTGTTTTTATTGATGCTGACTATTCCCAGGTGGAGCTTCGTATTCTGGCTTCACTTTCGGGAGATCCGAAGCTCATTGAGGCATACAAAGATGCCAGGGATATCCATGCGGTTACAGCATCCCAGGTATTCCATATACCGCTTTCGGAAGTTACGGAGCAGCAGAGGCGTAATGCCAAGGCCGTAAATTTCGGTATAGTTTACGGTATTTCCGCCTTCGGACTCAGTGAAGGTCTGTCCATCAGCCGGATGGAAGCAAAGGAATATATTGAAAGATACTTTGAAACATATCCGGATGTTAAAAAATATCTGGACGGTGAAGTGGAATTTGCCCGGAAACATGGCTATATAAAGACTGTTTTCGGAAGACGGAGACCGGTTCCGGATATCAATGCTTCCAACTTTATGAGAAGATCCTTCAGTGAAAGAGTTGCGATGAACAGCCCTATCCAGGGATCGGCCGCTGATATCATGAAGAAAGCCATGAACGAAGTTGACAGAGCACTTCGCGAAGGAGGTTACAAGTCAAGGATCGTTGTTCAGGTTCATGATGAGCTTTTGATAGAAGCGCCTGTAGAAGAGAAGGATAAAGTGAAAGAACTTCTGGTTGAAAAGATGCAGAATGCCGTAAAACTTAAAGTACTTCTGGTGGCAGATGCAAGCGAAGGATATAACTGGGACGAGGCTCATTGAGACCAATGAAGTTAATATACGTTCCATGAGAGAAATGTCAAATAAGACGTTTCTCTCATGGGACTTAAATCTATAGACGA
Source organism: Oribacterium sp. (assembly GCA_024689585.1). Taxonomy (GTDB): domain Bacteria; phylum Bacillota; class Clostridia; order Lachnospirales; family Lachnospiraceae; genus Oribacterium. Next base: position 10,593 of record JAILDF010000316.1, on the reverse strand, counting down.
TATATAGAAAGAAAAGATGGAATGGCTTTAATAGAAAAAACAGATATAATGCACCTGGGTTTTTTAAAAAAGGAGAGCTTTTCGGGTTCCTCCGAGGGCATGCGGTATCGCATGTCCAAGGTGGTTTATAAGGATCCTGATACTGAACTTTTGAAAAAAATCGAAGCAGGGGAAGCGGATTATCCGGTGGATAAAAAGACCGGAGAAAAGATCATGAATCCTACAAAGGAAAGGCTTCGCCTGGGTGTCTGGGCCTGGCCGGAACCCTTTTCCTTTGACAAGACGCCGGAGGATAAAAAGCTATATAAAGAGCTTGCTTTTGATGAGGCCGGAGTGATGGAAGGACTTGACTGGCTGAATGTTCAGAAGAGTGAGAATGATTGGACTGAGCTTAGGATATCATGGAAAGACCGGTCATAACGGGTAGGGTTTAAGAAGGTTTACGGAGACTTCCTTTCGGAAGGCAGCATTGGCGAATGAGGCAAAGAGACAGATGATAATCGGAGTTATAGGAGGCGTCGGTGCAGGTAAGTCTACAGTACTTGACACCCTGGAAAAAGACTATGGGTTTGTTATCCTGAAGACGGATGACATAGCCAAGTCTTTTTATGTTAATGGAAATTCTGTTTTTGAAGAACTGAAAGAACTTCTGGGTGAAGACATTCAAAAAGAGGATGGTACTGCGGATCTTAAGGCGATTGCAAAAAAGCTGTATGGAAGCGGGAAGGATTACATTCGAAAAAAGGTCGATGGAATAGTACATCCGGCTGTGTGGGAATATGTCCGAAAAGAGATTGGTTCCCGGGATGCGGATTTTGCGGTAGAGACAGCATTACCAAATGAAACTTTTATCGATTTATGTGATGAGATCTGGGCAGTGTATGCGGAAAGGTCAGTAAGAGTTAAGCGCCTTATGGAAACAAGGGGCTATACAGAAGAAAAGGCCCGTGATATGATTCATTCGCAAATCGGGGATGACGAATATGGGAAGATCGCAACATTCAGGATCGACAATACAGGCGCCCCGGAAGAGACGGTGAAAGAGATCAAAAAGCATATGGATGATGTTTTATAAATGTTTTCACCGAAAATCATGGTAATCATTGATTCTCTGAAGGATATAGGGGATGGAACGTTTTTTGAACGATGTTCCGAACAAGGATGTTGTAGAAAGGTTTTTTATTATATGAGGTTTACCAGCATTGCCAGCGGTTCCAGTGGGAACAGCACATATATAGGTACAGAAAATACCCATATACTCGTAGATGTGGGTGTGACAATGAAGGCTATTAATACAGGACTTCATGAGTTGGATCTGGATCTCAAGGACATTAATGCCATATTCCTTACCCATGAGCATATTGATCATGTAAGGGCGGTGGGAACTATAGCAAGAAAATACGGCATACCCATGTATGGAACCCTGGGAACTCTTAGGGAGGTAATGCTTAACCGGACGCTTGGGGATGTTCATAAAGACAATCTTTTCCCGATTCTTCCTGACAGTACCATGGAAATAGGTGACCTCCGGATATGTCCTTTCAGCATATATCATGATGCTGCGGATCCGGTGGGCTACAGAGTGGAGACAAAGGGTGAAGGAAAGTCGAATTCGGCTAAAAGAGTAGCGGTTGCTACGGATCTCGGGCATTATGACGATTACATCGCTGAGCATCTGAGAGATCTGGATGGTATGGTGATCGAATCCAATCATGATGTTAAAATGCTCAGCACCGGACCGTATCCAATGTCTCTGAAACGACGCATATTAAGTGACCATGGACATCTCAGCAACGACAATTGCGGACTTCTTCTGGATTCCATACTCTCAAGACGTGTAAAGCATGTTTTCCTGGGACACCTCAGTAAGGAGAACAATCTTCCGGTGTTGGCATTAAACACAGTCAGGAGGGAGATAGATAATTCAGACTCAGAGCATAGGTCCGAAGAGATAAACATTACCGTCGCTCACAGAGACAGGATTTCGGAAATCGTTGAGATTTAAGAAGTTAAAGTCTGACGTTTTGTCCGGTGTGGATTAATGATATATGTTTCCGGCCTGAGATAAGGATTCCAAATAAAGGCTTCTGTGTTTATGGGTGCTATAACTCAGGGTGATTGTGTTTAAAAATGAAGGCAAATTATGGAATATTAAACTTGTTTTTTTATTGCATCGATGCTTATTATAGAAGAAACTTGCAGGCTGAAATGCGTCAGCAGCTTAATGGATTCAAGGAGGTTTTATGAAAAAGGCGATTATTACCGTTGTTGGTAAGGACAGTGTAGGTATCATAGCGAAGGTGTGTACATTTCTTTCAGAGGCAAATATCAACATCCTTGATATTTCACAGACCATCACAGGCGGATTTTTCAATATGATGATGATCGTCGATGTCTCCGGAATAAAGGATCCTTTTGACAAGATTGCGGGAGAGCTTACACAGTACGGTAAGGACCGGATCGGTGTGGATATCAAGATGCAGCTTGAAGAGATTTTCACCATGATGCACAGAATCTGATATTCATAGAATTGTGATATCCGCGGAGTGATGAAGTGATACTTCGTTACATCATGTATTACCAAAGGAGAATATATGGCGATTTTAAATGATGTTGTAAATGCTGTTGAGGTATCTGAGACCAACAACATGATAGAGCATAACAATCTTGATGTTCGTACCATAACCATGGGCATCGGTCTTCTTGACTGTGCGGCACAGGATGTTGATACATTTTGCGACAATATATATAAAAAGATAACCAAGTATGCAAGAGACCTGGTAAAGACAGGTGAAGAGATTTCAAAGGACTACGGTGTGCCTATCGTAAACAAGAGAATCTCGGTAACTCCCATAGCCCTTGCCGGTGGCAGTGCCTGCAAGTCGACAGAGGATTTTGTAAAGGTAGCTCATACTCTGGATAAGGCTGCCAAGGCTGTAGGGGTTAACTTCCTCGGAGGTTTTTCGGCTATCTGCCAGAAGGGAATGTCACCGGCGGATGAGATGCTCATGAGGGCCATTCCCAGAGCTCTTGCAGAAACGGATATAGTTTGTGCATCGGTCAATCTCGGTTCTACCAAGACCGGTATCAATATGGATGCCGTAAGACTTATGGGAGAAATGGTAAAGGAAGCCGCTGAGCGCACTAAAGATACTGACTCCTCGGCATGCTCCAAGCTGGTTGTATTTTGTAATGCTCCTGACGATAACCCGTTTATGGCGGGAGCTTTTCACGGGGTTTCTGAAACTGACTGCATTCTCAATGTAGGCGTTTCCGGACCGGGTGTGGTACGTGATGCTTTGCGTAATGCTCAGGGTCTTGATTTTGAGGAGCTGTCAGAGCTTATAAAGAAGACAGCCTTTAAGATAACGAGAGTAGGACAGCTGGTGGCGAAGGAAGCTTCAAGAAGACTGGGAGTTCCTTTCGGCATCATCGACCTTTCTCTTGCACCAACACCTGCCATCGGAGATTCTGTTGCAGATATTCTGGAGCTCATGGGCCTTGAAAAGGTTGGGGCTCCGGGAACCACTGCTGCCCTTGCCATGCTTAACGACCAGGTTAAGAAGGGCGGTATCATGGCATCAAGTTCAGTTGGAGGACTCAGCGGTGCATTTATCCCCGTATCTGAGGACCAGGGCATGATCAATGCGGTTGAAGCCGGAGCTCTCAACATTGAGAAGCTTGAAGCCATGACCTGCGTATGCTCCGTAGGCCTTGATATGATCGCTATTCCGGGAGACACCACCGCCGCAACCATTTCCGGAATTATCGCTGATGAGGCGGCCCTTGGTATGGTGAACCAGAAGACAACCGCGGTCAGGGTTATTCCTGCATACGGCAAGAAGGTTGGAGACCATGTTGACTTTGGAGGCCTTCTCGGCCATGCACCGGTTATGGCGGTCAATACCTTTGACTGCTCGGCTTTTGTTAACAGAAAGGGCAGGATCCCCGCACCGATACACAGCTTTAAAAACTAAGGAGAATAGTCCGGAGGGTATCGGCCCTCCGGACTAATTATTTATGGTATTTATGCCGAAGTAGACAAGTGTGATGTATCGTGATGCAGGAGTTTTTTGGAATAAAATAACAACAGAGGGCTTATGTACAACGGAAAAAATGTGATCGGAATAGTAACTGAATTTAATCCTTTCCATGAGGGACATAAATATCTGATAGACAGTATCAGGCTTCGCTATGGCGACTGCTATGTGGTTGCGGCCATGTCCGGGGATTTTGTTCAAAGGGGAGAGCCTGCCATATATGATAAATATGAGAGAACCTGGGCGGCGCTTCAGGGCGGTGTTGATATGGTGGTGCAGATTCCGGAGATGTTTTCGACGTCCTCTGCGGAGGATTTTGCTGCGGGGGGAGTTGCGACGTTAAGATCTCTTGGACTTGTTGACATTCTGCTGTTTGGCTCCGAATCCGTGGATCTGGATCATCTCATGAGGATTGCAGATCTCGAGCTGGATTCCGGAAGTAAAGAGAATGCCAAATTAAATGCTGCCATCAGGGACAATGTTGAAGCCGGTATGAGTTATGCAAAGGCCAGGGCGGAAGCCATAAGTCTGGTGCTTTCGGGAGATGATGAAAGGGCCTTTGAAAATATACTTGACAGTGTATCCGGAGGAAATCCTGATGAGGATTTAAATAACGGGAAAAAGTCTGAAAACATAGGTGAACCGGATCTTCCGGCAGATGTCCGGGAGGGTGCCGGTCTTCTGAAAAAGGACGATCCTTCATCGGACGCCATGGCCTCGAGGCTTCTTCCCAATGACATTCTGGGGGTTGAGTATATAAAGGCAGTAAAAAGGCAGGGAGAGTGTTTCCGCATTGACTGTATCAGACGGAATCAGAAGTTTGAAAGTGCCCATGCTATCCGTGATGCGATAAAGAATCCACGGTCGGAGGATGAGGATGTAAGCATTAACCGATCATATGCAGACGTGGATATGCTGTCAGATATGCTGAGCTACAGAATGCTGCAGCTGTATTATCTTGACCGTATGTCACCTGAACAGCCATCGTCTTTTATGGACTATCTGGATGTGTCCAGGGAGATAGCTGATGCTCTGAAAAAACAGATACATGACCGTATGACATTTTCTGAAAGAATAGAGGCCGTAAAATCGAAAAATTACACCTATACCCGCATTTCGAGAGCTCTGCTCCACATTCTTTTGGGAATCCGTAAGAAGGATGTCCGGGTTCTCCGGGGAAGATTTTTCGGGGAAGCGGATATGATGCCGTATGTGAGGATTCTTGGCATTCGTAAAAGAGCGAGAGATATGCTTGGCAGTGTGAAAACTACGGTGGTAACTTCAGCTTCGAAGTATGAAAAGCAGCTTTTCTCGGTTCGCAGGAAGGAAACTATCGAGACACCGGAGGAGCTTATCCTCAGTATCAATGCTTCCCATGCGGAAACTTTGTTTAACCAGGATATGTATTCCGCGGATATATATAATAAAGTTTACAGTCCGGGAGAACGTGACGACGGTTTAATAAGTTACGGGAATGAATTTACGCAAAAATTTATAATCGCTGACTAGAGTTTTATGGTATCATTTATCTATTGAAAAGAGTCGGTTCGGAAACATTGGCCCGTAGATTTTTCGTTGGGCGGCATGGGGGCGGGGCGGCTGAAGATCATGGAGGCGGATGATGAAACTGGTTTATGCAATTGTACGTAACGATAATGAAGATGATGTGGTGGATGCACTGAATGCTTCTCATTATCAGGTAACGAAGCTTGCGAGTACGGGAGGATTTTTACGTAAAGGAAATTCTACACTTATGATCGCGACGGATGATGATAAAGTCGATGAATGTGTGGAAATCATAAAGAATGAATGCGGAAAGCGCCAGAATATCACAGTCAACATGCCGTATGTTTCCGGTACTTCCATGAATACTTATTCAACCATGCCGGTGCCGGTAGAGATCGGCGGTGCCACGGTGATGGTGGTCAATCTGGAGAGATTTGAGAAGTATTGATCCGTAACCCGCTTTGTCCTTGATTTTGTGCAGAAAATCAAGGGGGTTGTGGCTTGAACGGTAAGCCTGATGGAGTATAATATTTATGAATGTCAAATTGTATACAGAGTTACACCTGTGTGCATTAAAAACATAAACCTGTCACTGTGTATCAGCCGGTTCTTTCAACAGGAGGTTGATGAGAAAAGGCATGTCGCAGATGATTAAAATTATAATGTGTATATTGAGAGGAGAATGACACCAATGGCTATTATTGATGAGATCAAGGCTAAGGCAAAAGCAGACAAGAAGACTATCGTACTTCCTGAGTCTATGGACAAGAGAACCTTTGAGGCTGCTGTAAAGATTACAAAGGAGGGAATCGCTAACGTTGTTCTGATCGGAACTCCTGAAGAAATTGCCAAGAACGGTGAGGGATTTGATCTTACAGGCGTTACAGTTGTAGATCCATACAACGATGCCAACAAGCAGAAGTACATTGATAAGTTCGTAGAGCTCAGAGGCAGCAAGGGTGTTACTGCTGAGTCTGCCAAGGAGCAGATGGAGAAGGATTATATGTACTATGCATGTCTTATGTGCAAGTGCGGCGATGCTGACGGTGTTGTTTCAGGTGCATGCCACTCAACAGGAAACACTATCAGACCGGCGCTTCAGCTTCTTAAGACAAAGCCGGGCATCAAGTCTGTTTCAGGCTTCTTCCTTATGGAGACTGATGCCAAGGAGTATGGTGAGAACGGTACCTTCGTATTTGCTGACTGTGCAGTAAACGTAGATTTCGATTCAGAGAAGCTTGCTGAGATCGCAGCTCTTTCTGCTGAGTCATTCAAGAGCTTTGTTGGTGCAGAGCCAAAGGTAGCAATGCTTTCATATTCAACAAAGGGAAGTGCAAAGCATGATGACGTAACAAAGGTTTCAGAGGCTGTTAAGATCGCTAACGAAAAGTATCCTGATATCAAGCTTGACGGCGAGCTTCAGCTTGATGCAGCTCTTGATCCTACAGTTGCAGAGCTCAAGGCTCCGGGCAGCGCAGTTGCAGGTCATGCAAACACACTCGTATTCCCTTCACTTGAGGCAGGAAACATTGGCTACAAGCTCGTTCAGAGACTTGCTCATGCCGGCGCTTACGGTCCTGTTCTTCAGGGGCTTTCGATGCCTGTTAACGACCTTTCAAGAGGCTGCTATGCAGACGATATCGTAGCAGTAGTTGCTATGACAGCTGTTCAGGCTCAGAATGCTTAACTAAGAATTAAAGGGTCAGGCCCTGGTGACTTGACCCTGTTTCTTTTTATATTTTAGTACCGCGGTTCGTGGGACTTGAAGCTACAAAACGAAAAAACGGAGCACGACGCTTCATAATATGATTTTAGGAGAAAAAACCAATGAAAATTCTTGTTTTAAACTGTGGATCTTCTTCACTTAAGTACCAGCTCATCGACATGGAGAATGAGTCAGTTCTTGCCAAGGGTCTTTGCGAGAGAATCGGAATCGACGGTTCAAAGCTCACACATAAGGCTCCGGGTAAGGATGATTTTGAGCTTGAGACAGCTATGCCTGATCACGGCGTTGCAGTTAAGCTTGTATTTGATGCTCTTACAGATGCTGCACATGGTGTTGTTAAGTCTGTTGATGAGATCGGCGCTATCGGTCACAGAGTACTTCATGCCGGAAAGAAGATCACAGAGTCTATCGTTGTAAATCAGGAGGTAAAGGATATCATCCGTGAGTGCTTCGACCTTGGACCTCTTCACAACCCTGCAAACCTTCTTGGTATCGAGGCTTGTGAGAAGGTTGTTCCCGGTAAGCCAAACGTTGCGGTATTTGATACAACCTTCGGTATGACTCTCCCTGAGAAGGCATTCTACTATGCAATTCCTACAGAGTACTATGAGAAGTATGGTATCCGTCGTTATGGTTTCCATGGAACTTCTCATACATTCGTTTCTCACGAGACAATCAAGTTTGGAAATCTTGATCCTGAGAAGGCAAAGGTTATCGTTTGCCATCTTGGAAACGGTGCATCAGTTTCTGCTTCAATCGGTGGAAAGGGTGTAGATACATCAATGGGTCTTACTCCGCTTGAGGGTCTCATCATGGGAACACGTTCAGGCGACATCGATCCTGCAGTAGTACAGTTCCTTGCAAACCATGAGAAGCTTTCTGTAGATGAAGTTCTCAATATCCTTAACAAGAAGTCCGGTGTGCTTGGTCTTTCAGGTGTTTCTTCAGACTTCCGTGATGTAGGAAAGGCTGCTGCTGAAGGAAATCACATGGCTCAGGTTGCACTTGATGCTTTCGAGTACAGAGTAGCTAAGTACATCGGTGCATACGCTGCTGCAATGAATGGCGTTGATGCTATCGCCTTCACAGCCGGCGTTGGTGAGAATGACAAGAATGCACGTAAGCGTATCGTTGATCAGTATCTCGGATTCCTCGGCGCAAAGATCGATGATGAGAGAAACGATGTTCGCGGTAAGAATACACTTATTTCTTCAGATGATTCAAAGGTTAAGATCTTCCTTATCCCTACAAATGAAGAGCTTGCTATCGCACGTGACACACTTCGCCTTGTAGAGGCCTGATGGAAAGCTATGGAATAAAAGCTTTATAAAAGTTTATAACGAATTAAAGAAGATCCGATGGGGGCGACCCTGCCGGATCTTTTTTAGGTTAGGGAGGAGAAAATTACAAATATCAATAAAAATTCAGATAAAAAACGATATTTAACTATAGACATTAAGAGACCTCTCATGTAGAATGGATTGCGCAAAAGAAAAAATGGCAAAATAAAATTGTGCAAAAGGAGAACGTATATTATGAGAAAGCAAATTATTTCTTCTGCAGCAGTATTGACAGTACTTGCATTGTCGGCCTGCGGTTCACAGTCAGCACCACAGGCAACAGAGGCTGCAACAACAGCGGCAGCAGAGGTGACAACGACAGCAGCAGAGGCGACAGAGGCTGCTGCAAAGGGTGAAACATTAAAGGGAGAGGCTGAGGGCTTCGGAGGTACAGTAACAGTAGAGCTTACAGTTACAGATGGCTCTATAACCGACGCGGTTCTTACAGGCGATAAGGAGACACCGGATGTAGGAGGTGCAGCTCTTGATACACTTAAGGAGCAGATTATCGCAGCAAACGGTCCTGAGATCGACGGCGTTTCCGGAGCAACGGTTACTTCTACTGCAGTTAAGAATGCTGTTTCAAAGGCTATGGGTCTGGAAGTTGAAGAGGCTGAAACCAAGGCTCCGGCTGTTTCTGCTCCTGCAGAGATCATACCTGTAGAAGGCGGCATTCAGATGGGACAGGTTATCACTGCTGCACATGGTAATAAGTGTTTCTCACAGGTTACCGCAGTAGTTAAGGATGATGTTGTTATTGCGGCTTACATTGATGAATATCAGTTTGGAGATCCTTCAGCCGTAACAGGAGTTCCTAACGGTACGGATACAGAGAATTTCGGCGCGGGCTTTGCTGAGGGTCAGATTCTTTTCAGCAAGAGAGTAAATGCTGATTATTACAGTAAGAATATGGCAGAGAAGGCAGGCAGCACTGTTCGTATCAATGATAATTTTGACGAGATACAGAAGTTTGCGGTTGGAAAGACCATTGATGAGCTTTCTGTATATAAGAATGATGATTCAGCTGTAGATGCAGTAAGCGGCGCAACACTTGCCGATACAGGAAACTATCTTGCAGCCATAGCTGAAGCTGCAAAGATCGCTCAGGGAACACAGGCTGTGGAGTTTAACGGTTCCAGCGAGGATCTCAAGCTCGATATGGCTATAGGTGCCGCACACGGAAACAAGTGCTTCTCAACAGCAGCAGTTCTTACGGACGGTGATAATGTTATCCTCTCATGGATTGATGATTTCCAGTTCGGAGATGCTTCCCAGGTAGAGGGTGTGCCAAATTCCGATGATGCCGACAATTTCGCCGCAGGCTACGCCGATCCTCAGAATGTTCTTTTCTCAAAGCGTGTTAATGCTGATTATTATTCTGATATGATGAACCAGAAGGCCGGCGCAACAGTTCGCATCGATGAGAACTACAACGCCATCCAGAACCATGTAAACGGCATGAGCATTGCGGATGTAAAGGCCCTTTCCGAAAAGGATGATGCAGTAGATGCAGTAAGCGGTGCAACACTTGCCGATACTGCAGGATATATCGGACTTATCGCAGAGGCTGCAAAGTGATTTTTCTCTGAATGATGGAATGTAGAACGGACTCAGACTTCATGTTTTGTATGTTGGTCTGTACAATTGCAGGTTATGCGATAAATTTCGCTTGCATTTCTTCGAGTAAAGTAGTATCGTATATCGAGCGTGGAATTGCTAAAATCAATTTTGATTTTGCTTGACATAAAATAACCGGTTGGATATAATTTCTCGGTATGACGAAGGAGGTGTAAATATGTCAATTTGTCCTAAGAATCATTCATCTAAGGCTCGCAGAGATTCAAGAAGAGCTAACTGGAAGATGGGAAAGATGAACCTTGTAAAGTGTTCAAAGTGTGGTGCTCTTGTTATGCCTCACAGAGTCTGCAAGGCTTGCGGATCTTACAACAAGCGTGAGATCGTTAAGGTTGAAGACTGATCT
>JAILDF010000315.1 GCA_024689585.1 Oribacterium sp. | reverse complement strand
CCGGGATCGGTCACTGTCTGCCCGTTGATAAATACATTTTCAGCTTTGATAACTTCCTGTGCTCTTCCTCTGGAGAGATGCCATACCATGGCAAGTACCGCATCTACTCTCTGTGAAGCAACAGATCCTGAAACCTCAGTGAATTTTGGCTGTACATCACACTCTGAGGGTGATACAAGCCCACAGTCTACAGAGGTATGCTTAACCCGGGTAAGTTCTCTCGCCACGGTTTCCGCCATATCACTTAAAACAAATATATAAGCTGAACTTCCATCTACAAGAATGTCTCCTATCTTTTCTCTCTCAATCCCAAGATTCATAAGGGCTCCGAGAAAATCTCTGTGGCTCAGATCGTCGGCAAACCTGTTATTTAAGGGCTTCACATGAATGCATTTAATGATGTCTCCCGCTAAAGCTTCATTAACACTAAACTCCTCCGGTGACATATAGCCCGGAAGGAAACATATAACATTTCTATCCGCGTCTTCATGACCTCCGTATATAACGTAGGAGCTTCCGTTCAAAACATTGACCTTTGAAGATATCCCGCGGCTTTTTAAAATCCGGTAAAATGCAGCAAGATCTGATGCCGGGAGAAAATTGGTACATGTCAGATAATCATTGTTGTAGGCTCTCTTGGAGAGATCGTCTATGCGACCTTCCAGTAAATTATCGTGTTCCATTAACTACTGTATGAACTCCTTATATCGCTTTATCATTTCCTGGTTGAGATCTGCGGTCATGTGTATCCCATCATCTTCATACTTCACAGAGATAACCCTTGATCTCTCCTGAAGATCATGTTCTACTCCGCCCTTTGTATATGGGATTATCAGTTCCATGGTGAGGTAATCGGAAAACAGCTTTTCATCTATTTTCTGAAGCAGAAGCTCGAGACCTATACCCTTTTCAGCAGAAATATAAATCTTATCTCCCCGGTCCATGGGAAGTTCATACTCAGGATATTTGCGGTCTGATTTATTCATTACGTAAATTACCGGGATATGACCTGCCTCCAGTTCCTTTAGGGTTTTGGCCGTAACGTCCATGTGCATCTGATAATTCTTGTCTGAATAATCTATAACCTCAAGTATAAGGTCAGCATTAACAGCCTCCTCCAGTGTGGAGCGAAAGGCATTGACCAGATCGTGAGGAAGGTCATTTATAAAGCCTACCGTATCCGACAGAAGGAAATCCCTATGATCCGGGGGAGTTATCTTTCTAACTGTGGTATCCAGTGTGGCGAAAAGCATGTCCTTCACCATAACTTCTTTTTCTTCATCAGGACAATAGGTCTTTATCATTTTATTAAGGAGTGTGGACTTTCCCGCATTGGTATAACCAACCAGCGCAACCTGTGGTATTCCGGAAGTCATACGCTTACGGCGCTGGGTGTCCCGGTTCTGGCTGATCTCCCGAAGCTGTTTGCGAAGCTCCGACATCTGCTTTTCTATATGTCTCCTGTCAAGCTCGATCTGAGTCTCACCGGATCCCTTGTTGGACATGGAGCCTCCGGTTCCTCCCTGTCTGCTGAGATTCTGGCGTAAACCCACAAGTCTCGGAAGCATATACTGAAGCTTTGCGTAGTCCACCTGCATTTTCGCTTCCCTTGTCCTGGCCCTGTCGGCAAAGATATTTAATATAAGGTTTGTACGGTCAATGACCTCAACCTCCAGGTCGTGGGCGAGATTTGCAAGCTGTGAAGGCGAAAGCTGGTTATTTACGATTACAAGGTCTGCTTCCATTTCCCACACCAGGGCCTTCAGCTCCTGAACCTTACCTGAACCTATATAATAGGCTGAATCCTGTGAATCCAGATTCTGGGTAATGTCAGCGATGACCAAAAGATTCTCAGCTTCGGCGAGCCCTTCCAGTTCTTTCATGGAGGTGTCAAAATCAGGATTATTGCCAATGCAGGCTCCTACAAGGATTGCTCTTTTTTTATCCAGTTCTTTATTATCTATCATTTTTATGTTTCCTTGTAAAAACTGTGATGATCATACTAAGTGCCATCACAACCAGTACCGATGCTATAAAGGTTAGCATAATCTTTAATGCACAATCCGAGAAGAAGCCCTCCGGCAGCATATTGATCATCCTGCTTTCCCTGGGATCAAACATCCAGTTTCCCTGACTGAAAAATATCTCGTGAAATATAGTGAAGTATTTAGTAAAATCTGTTGCCGCAAGAGCACCGATGAGTAAAACCACAGCCAGTATCCAGGCACATACTTTTATAAAACTTGTGCTTAGATAATACAGAGCTCCACCTGGTTTTGCCACAACTATAAGGTAGCCTGCAATGGCAAGAGCTGTCAGGATGAAAATAGATCTTAAAAATAAGCATTTAACAAAGAGGACTCTGACATCGGCCATATGCGAAGCTTCATCTTCATTATAGAAGAAAGCCGGTTGGCCGTTTATGGTAGTTTCTATAATGAGGTTTTCTCTGTCACCTCTCAGATATACCATGGTCTGATCCAGTACATGACACATATCATCGAGACTCATGGTCTCCCCCATCCAGGCTTCAAGGCTTCCCGTTACATCATATTTTATAAACTCATTCCGGTAGAAGTCCGGTGAACCGTAACAAACAACCTCAAAACTGGTAACAAATATGATAAATATCAGCATGACCGAAAAGATCATGCCGAGAATATTCCGGTACAATGCTTTCATCTTCTAAACTCCCGCTATTTTGGTATATTTAACCGGTAATCAAGCTGCCACCGATATAGAAACAGCGTAACAGTTCATCCGGTGGACCATGGAACGGATTTATTTGTTCATCCGGTGAACCATGGAACGGAGTTGGTTGTTCATCCGGTGAACTGTTACAAAATAGCTGAGAAATAGTTTACCATGAATGACCTTTTTGTTGAACTGAAATGTTATATATGCTAAGATAAAGTGCCTGGAAAAATAGTTTCAGGATGTGTTTCTGTAGCTCAGCAGGATAGAGCGTTCGCCTCCTAAGCGAAAGGTCGTGCGTTCGAATCGCATCAGGAACATCTTACGGAGAAGCGTTTATCGCTTCTCTTTTTTTGTTTAAAGCCGTCACGCGGTGTTGTGCATATACAAACAAACATGTGACGGGTTTATAGGAGCAATAAAAACCGGAAGCATTACTTTCTAAGTAACGCCTCCGGTATACTAAACTTTTTAATCTGTATTACTTTAATGTAAATACATTTGAACCGAACCACTCATTGGAGATCTTCTCTACGGTTCCGTCTGCTGACATTTCCATGAGTACATCCTTTACTGCCTGAGCCAGTGCATCGTCACCCTTCTTGAATCCGATTCCGTACTCCTCTGCTGCAAGTGTGTCGTCAAGGATCTTCATATTCTTGCCTGATGACTTGATCTGATATCCTGCTACGATACTATCCATACAAACTGCATCACAGGCACCTGACTCAAGGTCCATAAGAGCTGTATTGTAATCCGCTACCTCTGTAAGTGAACCTAAGGATGCAAGAAGATCAGCATTATCATTGATGGCATTAAGTCCTGAGCTGTCCTTCTGAACCTCTACAGCCTTACCTGCAAGATCGGTCTGTGATGCGATATCTGAATCGGCGTTAACAACAAATACCTGATTATTTGACATATAAGGACCAACCCATGTATAGGCATCTTCTCTTCCCTGCATGGTGAAGCCGTTCCAGATACAATCGATATTTCCTGACTCAAGCTCCATATCCTTTGCATCCCAGTTGATAGGCTGTGGAACGTACTCAAGTCCTAAACGCTTTGCAACCTCCTGTGCGAGAACGAGATCGAAACCTGTATACTCACCATTATCGCCAACAAAGCCCATTGGAGGGAACTCCTGATCAAAACCAACTGTAAATTTTCCTGTTGCGGTTGTTACTGTTGCTCCCTGCTCTCCTGCTGCTTCAGTGGCTGCCTCTGTTTCTGCAGCTGCCTCTGTTGCTGCAGCTGTTGTTGAGGCTTCTGTGGCTGCTGCAGTTGTAGCTGCTGCAGTTGTAGCTGCTGCAGTTGTCTCTGCCGGCTTACTTGAGCCGCAGGCAGTTAATGCGCTCATTGCTACGATTCCTGAGATTAATAATGCAAGATTCTTTTTCATTTTTCCTCCTCGATCTATGGTAACATTACCACCGGGGCAAAATATCTTCACTGATGGATCGTTCCCAAAAGATCATCAAACTATTTATAATTCAACACTCTACCATGCTAAAGTGCCAATGTCAATAGAATAGGATGAGAATCTCTTCCCATCCTATGTCAATCACCATAACAGTTCAGTCTGTGGTTCTCTGCTTAGACCCCGGATGAACTGTTACCAATTACCTGATATTTCAAGTACAGCTGGATTAAATAATTATTTCCGATGGCTTTCAATTACTTTGCAGCGCTCTCGCTTTCAGCCTCTGTTTCCTCATCTGCGGGTGCTGTGTAGACTTCTTCAACCTTCTTTGTCTTGAATCCGCCTTCTCCCTGAAGATCATTACCTGCCTTTGTCTCCTCCACGGTTTCTTCTTCAGTCTCCTCCTGAGCCTCTGTAGCAGCTTCTGTCTCTTCGGCTGTTTCTTCCTTTTCTACAATCTTAACATTATCCTGGATATACTGAAGAACTGCATTATTTACGGCTTCTTCCTTCACAGCATCTCCGCCGTACTGCTCAATAAGCATTACCTTATTGACCTTCTGACCTGAAATACCGCTTATCTCTTCTGCAAGCTTATCTATAAGTTCGTCTGAAGCTTTGATACCCTGCTCTTCAGCGATTGTTGCCACAACTATTCTCTGGGCTGCATAATCTGCTGCAAAACCTGCCATTTCTTCCTTGAACTCATCCACTGACATACCATACATATCAAGCATATTTGCAAGAGTATATCCATATCTGGAAGCTGTATCGATCTCAGATTTGATCACATATGCCTCAGCGTAATCCTTCATGGCATCAGACATTCCGATTTCTGAATTATCAACAATCTGCTGAAGTGCTTCTGTACGTACATTACTGTTGTATGAATAATCCACCTGAGCCTGAAGAAGTGCTTTCTGCTCATCTCTGAATTCAGCGACTGTCTTTGCTTCTGTCTCCAGATCTTCAGCATGCTTCTTAAGCCACTCGTCTGTAAGTTCAGGAGTTCTTGAAACCGTATTAACGGTTACAGCGAACTCAGCATCCTTGCCCTGAAGGTCTGCATTACCATAATCCTCAGGGAATGTTACCTTAACAATAATCTTCTCTCCCTTTTTAGCTCCGATAAGCTGATCCTCATAACCCGGGATAAATGTACCGGATCCAAGAGTAAGGTTGTAGCCTGTTGCTGATCCACCGTCAAATTCAACGCCATCTATGGTTCCCACATAATCAATGTTTACTGTATCACCATCTTTGGCCGCTTCATCAACTTCATCCTTGTAGGAAGATAAAAGGCTGTTTATCTGAGAATCTATCATTTCATCATCCACAACCTGCTTTGGTGTTGTTTCCACAGTGAGGGTGCTTAAATCCGCCATCTTGATATAACCCATATCCTTTACGTCAGGCATTTCAGGTACTTCGGTATTCTCAAGCTTCTCAACCTCAGGATCCACAGACTCTGCTGCAGCGGTTGATTCGGTTGCTGTTTCTCCTTCTGTAGCGGTTGATTCGGTTGTTGTTTCTCCGGCAGCAGCTGTTGTCTCTGCTGCGGTTGTAGCTTCCGGAGTACTGTTTGAGTTACATGCAGCCATGGACACGGCTGTTAATGCAGCAACTGCTGTGATTAAAATCTTGCTTTTCTTCATAATTTGATTATCTCCTCTTTTATTTATAGACTCTTTTTATTTATTAAATGCAACAAAAGCTTTGTAGGTGTAATATACATCAAGCTTTGAAGTAATCTCAAAAGGTGCATGCATCGAAAGGACCGGTACACCAAGGTCTACTGTATCCACATCCATATTTGCAATGTACTTGGCGATGGTTCCGCCGCCACCTGCATCTACCTTTCCGAGTTCACCGATCTGCCAGAGGACCTCATCCTCTTCCATCAGCTTGATAACCTTATACATGGTCTCGGCAGAAGCATCGTTTGAAGAAGACTTGCCTCTTGATCCTGTGTACTTTGTAAGCACCGGACCCTTGTTGAGATAGGACGCATTGTTGGACTCAAATACATCCGGGAAGGTTGGATCAAATGCCGCATTAACATCAGCTGAAAGACAAAGTGAATTTCTAAGTACATCCCTTACTCTTTCACCCTCAGCCTCAACCAGATCCTCCATGTAGTGAAGAAGCATATCGCTTTCCATACCGGTAACACCGGTTGATCCGATCTCTTCCTTATCAACAAGTACGGTTACGGTTGTATGCTTTGGCTTTTTGCATTCAAACTCAGCCATAAGCGCAGTATAAGCACATACTTTGTCATCCTGTCCGTAAGCTCCCACAAGAGAGCGGTCCAGACCTACATCCACAGCATGCTGTGCAGGAACCATGGTTAACTCTGCTCTTAAGAAGTCTTCCTCTGTCATTCCGTATTTTTCATTAAGGATTGAAAGGATCTTTAACTTAAATGCCTTTTTAACTTCCTTGTCCGGAACAGGTGTAGAACCAAGGATGATATTGAGTTCTTCTCCCTTTAAACCCTCGGAAAGCTTTCTCTGATTCTGCTGCTGTGAAAGATGAGGAAGCAGATCCGAAACCACAAATACAGGATCTCCGGGATTCTCTCCTATATTAAGATCTATTGCACTGCCATCCTTTAACATTACACGACCATGGATCGCAAGTGGTGTTACTCCCCACTGATATTTCTTGATACCACCATAGTAATGTGTCTTAAAGAATGAGATCTCATCCTTTTCATAAAGCGGATTAGGCTTAAGATCAAGTCTCGGAGAATCTATATGTGCAATATTAAAATGAACTCCGTCGATAAGTGGCTTCTTACCGAAGGTTGTCAGGATAATGTTTTTGCCTCTGTTGTTGTAGTATACCTTATCTCCGGTTTTATACCTTTTGTTTCTCTCAAAAGGCTTGTAACCATATTTCTCCGCAAGTTCAAGAGAATATCTTACTGCTTCTCTTTCAATTTTTGCATTATCAAGGAATACCTTGTAGCCCTCGCAGAATTCATTGGCCTTTTCCACATCCTCCGGACGTTCCATGCCTATGTTTTTGATCTTGTAACAAAGCTTTTCCTCAAGCTTCTGTCCTTCTGATTTTGACATATCAGCTTTTCCTCTCTGTTTTTTTATATATAATAACTCTTATTTAAAAGATCGTTACCTGTATATTGATACGGCAATCCACTGTGATTTAGCATTTTAATCGCTTTATGTGTATAAAATGTGAAAAAGGGCTCAGCATCTGCCGCCCCTTTCACATTAGCTAAATATCACGATATTACTGCTAATCATGGGATACAAATCACCACATTGGCTGATTTTGCCATTTTACTTTACAAATCCCATATCACTGAATGGCCAGTACTTAAAGTAAACTTTAGCCAGCATCCTGTCTCTTGCAACCATATTGTAGTCACCCCAGAAACGGGCATCCATTGAGTTGTTTCTGTTATCTCCCAGCATATAGTAGTGACCTTCCGGAACAACCACATCCACTTCCGGGAACTGCCTTCCGTCTACGATCATAGGCTCAGGCAGATATATCTCTTCCTTTGCCTCACCGTTTACATAAACCGTTCCTACCGGTACCTGAGGCGTAGTGCCGTCTGTATTAACACCTATTTCAATGTTATGGAACTCTGAAGCATCAGCCATTCCGGTCTGTTTTATCTCGATGTGATCACCGGGCATACCGATGACTCTCTTAACATAATAAACTACAGAATTGGCCGTATCTTCTCTTCCGCATTTCGGACAGGCATGGTTTGAATTTTCCCTGTACATCTGCCCGTCATTCTTACAGGTATATCCGTAGATAAATATGGCGATATCATCCCTGTGTACTTCTCCGAAGGTATACTCCAGTCTTGAACCGAAGACACGGGCACCCGGCATTATGGTGTTTTCCATGGAGCCTGTAGGTATGGTTGAATTGGCAATGATAAAGTTGTTAATGCCAAATGCCAGAACCGCAGCTACCGCCAGAACCTTTATCCAGTCAAGTATCTCAGAAAGCGCGGAATTACCGGTTTCACCTTTCTTTTTTTTGTCATTGCCCTCTTCGTTTTCTACCGTTGAGGTATCTTCCGAAAATTCTTTTTCCGAAGTATCTTCAAGGTTTTTATCATCTTTATCTGTAATCTCAAAAAAGTTATCTTCCATGGTTCTCCTAATCTGTTAATGCTGTTTTTTGAGCCTTAATATCTGATACACAGATGCACATCTAACCGGCTCATATGTTGATAGATTTTTTAGCTGTAATATCCTTTATGAAGTGCCTGTCTAAACGGTCCTGTCTATTTTCCCATTGAAAGTTCGCGTTAAAGTTTAACAGACATGATTTATAAATTCAATCTGTCCTTTTCTTCTGCATAGCTTCATGTTCAGCTTTTATTTCTTCATACAGCTTATCTATAGGCCAGTCTTTATTGGTTTCTGTCTCAATACATTTATAGTCGACACTTAACCCTTTTTTTCTTAGCTCAGCAAGAAAATTCGTCATGGAAACTCTGTCCATCCCCTTCATTATCAGGATTTCCGCATCCTCCGGAAGAGACTCGCACTCCTCCTCTGTGACACTTTCGAGTTTTATCTTTTTAAGCAATGCTATGGATTTGACTTTTGTCACTTTATCTTTACTCTTTTTATTGATATACCTGATACTCTTCATCGATTCTCTTTCCCGGGAAAAATAAAAATTTTCACTTATTTTAATGCATAATTCTTTACTTAATCACTTAGTCCATTTTACAATATCCTAAATTTATAAAATACTGTTTTTTGTCGGTAAATTGATTAATCTATAATTATTTGATATAGTTATATGTGACTGTTATAACTTTTAAGCAATATGCTCAGCAGGTAATGATATGGAAAAACGAGAATGGTACACTCCATCTTCCAATGGTGATGGAAAGATTTATAACTGTTTATACCGAAATGAAAAGCTGGAACAGAAAGCGATCATGGTTATAGTTCACGGAATGCAAAGCCATAGCGGACGTTACCTTTCCTGGACTGAAGAACTGACAGGTTTAGGCTACACAGTCGCTATGCT
>JAILDF010000283.1 GCA_024689585.1 Oribacterium sp. | reverse complement strand
AGGATTTCTGTCAATGCATTTCCCGGTGATTTCACTTGTCGCAGGCTCTTCTTCCTGTCCGCCGGTAAATGATCCTTCTTTGTCTGCTTCACCCGAATAGTATTTTTCAAGCGCGTTTACCAGATTACCCTTCTCATTATTCCCCAGCAGGATATCTACAGCCTCGTCATCCTTCAGTTCCTCTGACTTTGCCTGAACATAACATCCTGCTGCTATGACAACTGCATCAGGATTCATGGCCCGGGCTTTATGAATCATCTGACGTGATTTCCGGTCTGCAATATTTGTCACAGAGCAGGTATTGATGATATAGATATCTGCTTTCTCTTTATCCCAGGAAACCATCTCCGCACCGGCTTCCCGAAGCTCCCGGATCATAGCCTCCGCCTCATAGGAATTCACTTTGCACCCAAGATTATGCAGCGCCGCTTTTTTGTTTTTAAGTTCCATATGCCTCTTTTCATTCATATCCGGAAATTCATCCTGAATCCCTGTTTTCCTTTAGGAAACTTTGACATTCTATTGACTTTTGAAGTTTGTTATTGCTAGAATTATCTGTGTATAAGTGTTTAAAAAAATTTTCACTGATAAATATTATTTTAAGGAGGATTTCATCGTGAAAACCGTTCGTATCTCACTTAATTCTATCGATAAAGTAAAATCATTCGTTAATGAACTCGTAAAGTTCTCTGACGTAGATTTCGATCTTGTTTCAGGACGTTATGTTATCGATGCAAAGTCCATCATGGGTATCTTCTCACTGGATCTTTCAAAGCCTATCGACCTTAACATTCACGCTGATGCAGTTCGTATGGAAGAGATTCTTTCCGCTCTGACACCATATATCATCTCAGAGTAATCGATATCATTTTATTTTAACGGTAAATCAACAAGTGTCAAGCTGAGTGCGTACTGATATGTACGCACTCAGTTTCTGTTATAAAAAAAGGAGTTCTATGCAATACCAAAGCTTTCTTATCAAGTATGCCGAGATAGGCACCAAGGGAAAGAACCGCTATGTGTTCGAGGATGCACTGGTTCATGACATCAGAAAAAAGCTTGAGCGTGCCGAGGGCGATTTTAAAGTTTATCGCGAGCGCGGACGTATCTATGTCACAGTTAAGTCGGATAATTATGATTACGAGGAAACAGTAGATGCCCTCCAGCACGTATTCGGAATAGTGTCCATTTGTCCTATGATCCAGATGGATTCAACACACGACTACAAGGTTCTTTCAGACAAGGTCATCTCCTACTTCAAAGAGGTTTACGGCGACCGTAAGCTTACTTTCAAGGTAAATACCAGAAGAGCCGACAAAGAGTTCCCTATGCAGTCCAACGAGGTTGATGCAGAGCTTGGTCATGACATACTGGAAGCTTTCCCCAATACCTCTGTAGATGTTCACAACCCTGAAGTGGTTATCCGTGTGGAGATCCGCCAGTTTATAAACATTTACTCCGAAATCATCCCCGGTGTCGGCGGTATGCCTCTGGGAACCAACGGCAAGGCCATGCTGCTTCTTTCAGGCGGAATCGACAGTCCTGTTGCAGGTTATATGATAGCCCGCCGCGGAGCTGTTCTTGAAGCAACCTACTTCCATGCACCTCCATATACCTCAGAGCGTGCAAAACAGAAGGTTGTTGATCTTGCCAATGAAGTAGCCCTTTACTCAGGGCCTATCGCTTTACATGTGGTTAACTTTACTGATATCCAGCTGAAGATTTATGAGAAGTGTCCTCATGAGGAGCTCACCATCATCATGAGAAGATATATGATGCGTATCGCTGAGGCCATTGCCGAAAAGCGTGATTGTATAGCTCTTATCACCGGCGAATCCATCGGCCAGGTGGCAAGCCAGACCATGCAGTCTCTTGTATGTACAAATGAGGTTTGCAAGCTTCCGGTTTACCGTCCGGTTATCGCTTTTGACAAGCAGCAGATTGTTGAGGTTTCACAGAAGATCGGAACTTATGAGACTTCTATCGAGCCTTTCGAGGATTGCTGCACCATCTTTGTGGCTAAGCATCCGGTTACCAAGCCTATTCCGGAGAAGATCCGTAAGTCGGAGCAGATAGTTTACGACGAGATGCTGCCGATGGTCGAGAAGGCGGTTAACGAAGCTGA
>JAILDF010000235.1 GCA_024689585.1 Oribacterium sp. | reverse complement strand
AGCCTGAAGGCTATCACAACAAATGTGGCTTACAGCTGGCATGCGGAGGACCGGATGGGTTCTCTTGAGATCGGAAAGCTCGCCAATATAACGGTATTTGACAAGGATTTCCTGAAGGATGATCTGGCTGAGGTTGAGCAGGCAAAATGCCTTGCAACTTTCGTAGACGGAGAACTGGTTTATCAGGCATAATAAAAAGAAATTTATTTATTAAAGGTTAGTGAAAATCAAATCCTCTCCGTTGGGATATGTACCCATCTTTTCGCTTTCTACTTAACCCCAGGAGTTACATGTCAGAAGCCGCGCTTTAGGCGGGAAGATGATAATGGAAAATGCAAAAACAGCATTCTGACGGTAAATTTCTGCCAGAAACAATTATGATATATTATAGTGGCAAATGTTTATATTGATGTAATATTGAACTATCAATAACCCGACTCCCCGTTCATCCCTAAGATGGCAAGTTCTCTTTAGATGGTCTTATTTTAAGTACGGAAATAACGGAAATAAGGTTACTTTTCAGAGTAAATTCCAGTTTCCCAAAGTAAATTCCAGTTGAGACATTTTTTCTGTACGAAGTTCTTTTCAGAAGACTGGATTCAGGAACAAAATAGTGTAAAATACCATTATAACAAGGAAAAAAGGGCATAGTTTACCGCAGGTCGAATTTAACGGCTTTTTCGTCAAAGTAAATTCCACCCGTATACGAACAGTATTAAGCCATGTCCCGGTACTGGCTGATCAATCAGCAATAGTCATCTTTGGGGATGAATCGGTGATGGGTTTCATCCCACATTGGTTGTCTTTCCGGACCTTTCCAATAGTCCCATGGACCGCTGGAATAGCCCACTTTAAGGCGATACGCTTCCAGGTAACTTAATTGATACCCTTCGCTGTCCTGGTAATTCCAGGGATTGGTATCAACATCGTAGCCACGTCTCGCCCAATTACGGAGTGCACTACGTTCCGACCTCGTCATTGGAATGATTTCGTCCATTTCCTGAAACGTGCTCCAGTTTACCTCATAATCAGCTGAGCCTTTATAGAATCTCATGCCTGTACCTCCTTGTTAAAAATGGACTTGTTGAGAGTTACGCTATTTGAAGGAATGCGGTGGACTCCCAGCAAGTCCAATACATTTTCTCCATAGAGAAATGAAAACATCTCAATCGGGCATTTCTCACCGAGACTCTTCCTGCTGTATGAATTGATATGATCCATCATGAGGCTGATATCCTTCTGCGTATAGTCGGCAAAATCTTTTCCTTTCGGGATAAACAGACGAATGAATTCATGATTGCGTTCTGCTGAACCTTTCTGATAAGGAGCGCTTGGATCACAGTAAAAAATGCGAGTCCTGTATACTCCCTGTTCATTCATTTCAATTGCTTTGGGATTTGAAAATTCACTTCCGTTGTCCGGCAGGCACAGCTGAAACAAATCACAGAAGATGTCATGTCCAAGAGTCTTGTAAAGCCTGTTAAAGATATCGATTACAGATTTTGAATCATTATGCTCACGAAGAAATGCGAGCATCAGCTCTGTCTTCACAAAGTGTATCGTAAGAAGGACTTTGCTTCCCTTCTTTCCCTCGACAGAATCCAGTTCAGTGATCGGTGTATCCGGATGCTCATCCATGTAGTGTTCAAATTCCACATAGGTTCTTCCAATACGACAAGCCTTATCAACTTTTACATGAACAGGATTTTTGCGTGGACGAAACCGAACCTTTCGTGTCAGGTCGATATTCCGTGCATCCAAAACTCCGGCATCAATCAGGCGATACACTGTACTTTCACTGATCATGATCTCGTCTGAATTCGTTACACAGATATGGTGAGGCGACTGCCCCTGCTTAATCAAAGGGGAAATGATCCCATCGTAATAACGGATCTCCTCCTCGGAAAGGGAGATACCAGACCTGGACTCTGAAAGTGTATTCAGATAGTCCCCTTGAGCTTTATCTGCATAATAGAGCCGCTTCTCAAGAGTACAGCTATTCAAACGCTGATAGCAGCCGTTACACACATATGGCGGCTTCAGAAGCTTAGGGCAAGTAACCTGGACGAAGTCAGGACAATGCTTATTGCATGCCGCACAACTCCGACATTTCTTATAGTTCTTTTCCGCAGTACATATACTGCAGACATGCTTTTTTTCACAAGTAAAGCGATTAGCGCAGGCATTATAATTCACGTAACTATATCCAACACGCCGGCGAACGATATGAGCACGCACTTCTTTGGATATAGTAGAAGGATCCTTATCTATTGCCTTGCCAATCTCTTTGAACGAAGTACCATCCTTGAGTAATTCCTGAATCGTTGTACGCATTTCTAAGGTGAGATGTTTTTGATTTGCCATGTCGTTGCCTCCTTTCTTCCGGGACATGGCTCATTTACTTTAATGTTGAATAAAGAAGATATCTACAAAAAGATTTGAATATAAAGGCTTTCATCAACCGCCTGACAATACGCCTTCTCGGACCTTGCATGTCAATGACAAGCAGCTTCGCTGATGCCTGCGGCATTCATTGACATACGGTCCGAACGGCGTGCCTGTCAACCAGGCGATGAAAGCCCGAAGTATGAGCCCTGAAAAGGTCTCCAACTTAGATCTTCTGTTCATTATCAACACAGGAGAAACGTGTATCAGATATGATATAGAGATGTTTTTCAGATTAAATTCCAGTTCCAGATAGCCCTTCAGTTTTTCAGATTAAATTCCAGCCAGACTGGAATTTACTTTGAAAAGTTATAA
>JAILDF010000082.1 GCA_024689585.1 Oribacterium sp. | reverse complement strand
TGATCGTAAAGCTTTTGTCTCATTATTTACAAGACCAAGACGTTTCGGAAAGACCCTGAATATGGATATGCTTCGGGTTTTCTTTGAAATATCCGATGAAGATACAAGCAGGTATTTTACCGACAAAGAGATCTGGAAGTGCGGGGATGAGTACAGAAAGCATCAGGGGAAGTATCCCGTGATATTTCTTACATTTAAGGACGTTAAATATGATTCCTGGGAAGCAACGTTTGCAAAGATCTCCGGGCTGCTGCAGGAAGAATTCGGAAGACATTCTGAACTGCAAAACAGTGATAAACTCGAAAAGTATGAGAAAGACTATTTTGAGAAAGTATTAAACGGACATGCGAATGAAGTAGAGCTTTCGGCTTCTCTTCAAAAGCTTTCCAAAATGCTTGCAGCTCATTACAAAAAAGCCCCGATCATCATTATTGATGAGTATGATACTCCGATCCAGGAAGGGTATTCGAAAGAGTTCTATGATGAGATCATCGGATTCATGAGGAACTTTTTTTCCGGGGCGTTCAAGGATAACCGTAATCTGTCATATGGTTTCCTGACCGGAATTTTACGGATAGCGCAGGAGAGCATTTTCAGCGGTTTAAATAATCTTACTGTTAATTCTGTGATGGACGAGGAGTATGATGGTTTCTTTGGTTTTACAGAATCTGAAGTGGTTGAAATGCTTGCTTACTACGGAGCATCCGATAAGCAGGAGGAACTTCGGAACTGGTATGATGGATATTTCTTCGGGAAAAAGGAAATATATAACCCGTGGTCAGTGATAAATTATCTGTCAAGAGGATGCCTGCCACAGGCATACTGGGTGAACACCGGAAAAAACGAAGTGCTGGAAGATGTACTGAAGACAGCAACGGATGATATTACTGAGAAACTGTATTCTCTTCTTCAGGGAGAGCGTGTCATTGCCAGGATAGATCAGAATGTAGTATACCGATCATTGGCAGATGATCCTGCAAATATCTACAGTCTGCTTTTGGTCGCCGGATATCTGAAGACACTGGGGAAGGAACTTCAGGGCGATGGAGCATGGCTCTGTGAAGTTTCGATACCGAATCGTGAGATAGCTGCAGTATATAAGAGTGAGATCCTCTCGCATCTAATGCAAATCGGTGCAATGGGAAGAGCTACAGCCAATAAGATCGCTGAGAGTCTTTATGCACAAGATACAAAGAAGCTGCAGGACGGAATAGGAGAATACTTAAAAAAGAGTATCAGCTTCTATGATGCCGGAGCAGAAGGGTTTTATCATGGGCTGGTTCTTGGGCTTATTGCTTTGATGGATAATCAGTATCGGATAAGGTCAAACAGAGAGTCCGGCGATGGACGATATGATATTAGTATGTTCCCGAGGAAAAATAAATACCCGGGAATGATCATGGAATTAAAATGGGCTAAAGATCTGGGCGATGAGGAACTGGATGCTTTATCTGTAGAGGCTCTTGATCAGATCAATGAGAAAGGATATGACACAGAAATGCGAGAGGAAGGTGTAACGGATATCATAAAATTCGGAATAGCTTTCTCTGGAAAAAAAGTAAAGATACTAACGACATAAAACAATGTGTCACAAGGATCTCTTCGGAGGTCCTTTTATAGCGATGCAAATAGGGAGAGATTACGCAGAAATGCCGACGAAATGAACAGAACCGGTGGGACAATCCATGAGGTGAACCTGGATGATTAAGTCATGGACAGATGATGGTTTAGACTTTTCTCGTCTCGTGATACTTTTGGGATATAATCAGGATAAAACTGGGATATAATCAGGATTTTTTTCTTAAAATCAGTGTGTTATATTTACAATGGACAAAGAAATGAGGAAAACAAAAAACACCTCACTTCCGAGTCCATTTTCTTTTGCAAAAGAATAAAGGCATATTGAGCGTCAGCCTAGACTTAACAGGTCATAGGTCTGGCGCTTTTCTTATGTCTGTAACCAGCCGGAGGATGACGATCCAAGGCTAATCGCAAACAGAAAGGAAAACACACTTATGGATTATGAAAATTTTAAAGAGCAGTTCATTCACGATGTAAAGGAAAGGCTTTACGAGCAGGGAACCGAGGTTGACATCACTGTAAATACTGTGAATAAGTTCAATGAGAGCTATGAGGCTATGACCGTTAAGCCTGAGGACAGCAACATCGGAGTGAACATCGGAATTGAGAAGTTCTACGGAGCAACGCAGGACAGTATCTCCTATGATGATTTTGTAGACAAGGCTGTGAAGGCCATTTCAGATGGATTCATCAATCAGCCTCAGATCGATGTTGCTGCACTTTCTGACAATACTTTAATGTCGGGAGATATTCCGGAATGGATACAGGAAGCAGAAAGAGCAGTGGCAAACGGTGAGATACCTGCACCGAAAGAGGTATAGGAAGTGACTATAAAGTTCGGAAAGTGACTTGTGGGAGAACCGTTCACTTCAAAGAGCGGGCATGAGCTTGTGGAGGTGAAGATTCCAAACCAGGATCCGGAGGACAAGACACCATGGGCATCGTTTGTGATCTCGCCAAAGATGATTCATGAAAACAAATTCGGAAAAGGAGTGTGGATGAAACTTCAGGAAGATGGGGCCATCAGGGTTAGCAAACCTGTTATCAAAGGGAACAGAGATATAAGATGAAAAGCTACAGAGAAAGGGCGCCAAATGACATTTTGATATTCAATCTCTCAATACTGTTGAGTCATATCTAAGTGAAACAATGACAAATCTTGTGAAAAGATTGTATAATTACAGCGAGTACATCGACTTTGTTATCTGATATCAAAAATGGAGAGTATTTAATATGATAAATGAAGTTCTGTATATGGAAATAAGATTAGTAGGAGCTTTTAGTGAAAAATATAAGCTTACGAGGTCAGCTGTAAACAGGATTTTTTCAAAGTACAATATTTGGCAGTATATTGAGTCTTGCTATGAAGTATTCCATCTGAATGGTGACGAATATAATTTGGATGATATTTCTGATTATTTAAAAGGTAAAGGAGTCGTTCTATGAAATTAAAAGATGGAATGCTTCTTTTTCATGGCAGCTATACAGCTGTTGAGAGCATAGATTTGGACCAGTGCATGAAAGGGAAAGATTTCGGAAAAGGGTTTTACCTTACAAGTGATCCTAATCAGGCAAAAAGTTTCATCAGATCATCATTGATTAAGGCGCAGAATACAGGAAGAGCATCTGTAACCCAGAATTATGGTTATGTATCATCGTTTCGTTATCATGAACCAGCAAAAGAAATATTAGTGCATGAGTTTAATAATGCTGATAAAGAATGGCTTTGGTTTATTTCTCAAAACAGGAGAAAGCGTTTGGCGGAGGAGTTGATTCCACTTATTAATGATAGTATTATGAATGCAGAAATTGTAATTGGAAAAATTGCTAACGATACTACAAATCCTGTTATTACAGCGTATCTAAATGGACTATATGGAGATGTAAGGTCAGAAAAGGCAGTCAACTTTGCGATAGAACAATTATTGCCAGACCATC
>JAILDF010000014.1 GCA_024689585.1 Oribacterium sp. | reverse complement strand
AGGAAGAGGATATAATATGGGCGCTTAATACGGTGGCGCTGAATTTGAAGGTGGATGAAGTGACCTCAACTAAGGATGAGGTCATGGAAGAGGCAGAGAAGATTCCGTTTGATGAGGTTGAGGCAGAGGAGTTTAAGACTGCTACGGAAACCGGTATCGTTGATGACGGGTCTTATCTTGAGAATGTTCTGAATGTGCTTAATGACTACGCTGTTGAGCAGGGGCTTACGGATGGGGCTTCTGTTGTGTACAGAGACCTCTTTGATACAAAGCTTATGGGGGCGCTTACTCCGAGACCTTCAGAGGTTCAGGCGAACTTCTTTGATCTTTATGAGGAGGATCCGAAGGTTGCCACTGACTGGTACTATACATTCTGCAGAGATACTGACTATATAAGGCGTTACAGAGTAAAGAAGGATCTTAAGTGGAAGACTGAGACAGAGTACGGGGAGCTTGACATTACCATAAATCTCAGTAAGCCGGAGAAGGATCCGAAGGCCATTGCGGCAGCAGGAAAGGCTAAGCAGACGGGGTATCCCAAGTGTCAGCTTTGCTGTGAGTGCGAGGGATATGCCGGACGTGTTGATTATCCTGCAAGAGAAAATCACCGTATCATCCCTATCGAGATCCAGGGTCAGGAGTGGGGATTCCAGTATTCACCATATGTTTATTACAACGAGCATTGCATCGTTCTGAATACCAAACATACCCCGATGAAGATCGATAAAAGCGCATTTTTGAAGCTTTTCGATTTTGTCCGCCAGTTCCCACATTATTTTGTGGGCTCCAATGCTGACCTTCCTATAGTCGGTGGCTCAATCCTTGCACACGAGCATTTCCAGGGTGGAAACTATGAGTTCGCCATGGCAAAGGCTCCTGTAGAGAGAAGCTTTGTTGTACCTGGCTTTGAGGATATTAAGGCCGGAGTTGTAAAATGGCCGATGTCGGTTATCCGTCTTACCGGTGAGAATATTGCAAAAATAGCTGATCTTGCAGATCATATCCTCGGGGCATGGAGGGGCTACACGGATGAAGCTGCATTTATCTTTGCAGAGACTGAGGGCGTTCCTCACTCAACCATCACTCCTATAGCGAGAAAGGTTGGAGAAGAGTTCCAGCTTGATCTGGTGCTTCGAAACAATATCACTACTGATGAGCATCCTCTTGGGGTTTATCATCCTCATGCTAAGCTTCACCACATAAAGAAGGAAAACATCGGACTCATAGAGGTTATGGGCCTTGCTGTTCTTCCAAGCCGATTAAAGCAGGAGATGGCAGAGCTTAAGGAAGCATTCCTTTCCGGCAGGGATCTTCGTGACATTCCTGAGCTTGAGAAGCATGCCGACTGGTTCGACGAATTCATGGAGGAGTATTACAGACGCGATATCGAGGTTACTGCCGAAAACTTCGATGAAATCCTTCAGGATGAAATCGGAAAAGTCTTCATGCATGTCCTCGAGGACGCCGGAGTTTACAAGCGTACCCCGGAAGGACAGGCTGCATTCGACAGGTTCATTAAAACACTTTGATATGAAAAAAAGAAGCTTCATGCCATTGGCATGAGCTTCTTTTTTCGTCCGGTTAGATCATAGAAATACCGAAAGAGTTAACCAGCCCGTCGATGGGCTTACCGGCCTTGCAAAGCGGGCAATCATTGTAGTCGGCAAAAGTATAGTCCGGAAGATCATTTGTGCCGTAAACCGAAACCACAGGGATGCCATTGTAGGAGGTGATGGCACTGAATACAGCGGAGACTCCGCTTAACTTGCCGCCGTAGTACTTCACAGCCTCGATAACCTTGTTGATGGATTTTCCGGTGGAAACAGAGCCTTCAAGGATGAGAACATTCTTGCCCCTCACCATGGGCTTGATGTTGTCTCTGAATATGATCTGGGAGTTACTGTTGAACTCCGGTTTTATGATGTAGATGGTTTTATGGGCATTGGTATTCATGGCGCCGCTCTTGGTAAGCTCCTCTGCAACAAAAGCGCCGATGACCTCTGTTCCTTCGTCACAAATGATGGTATCCACCACCAGACCGAAAAGGTATCTCTCCACAAGCTTGGCAGCTACCATATGAGCTTCGGATGCTCTGGTCTTAACTGTTGTGAGGTCTATGTAATAGTTTGTGTGAGAGTGGTTTGTGGCAAAATGTCCCCTTGTAACCTTCAGTGGTAATGATATTCCCGTAACTTCGATTTTCTGATAGCTGTT
Organism: Oribacterium sp.; assembly: GCA_024689585.1. Classification (GTDB taxonomy): domain Bacteria; phylum Bacillota; class Clostridia; order Lachnospirales; family Lachnospiraceae; genus Oribacterium. Next base: position 7,430 of record JAILDF010000014.1, on the reverse strand, counting down.
TTCCATTTTTACTCCTTATCCTGTTTCCCGATGAAACATAATTTGATCATATTCTATGATCCGTGTCACGTAACCTGATGAATTCATTATATCATCTCGGTTAATAAAATAAATATTATTTTCAAAAATATATAAATTTGGAACATCATATCCCTGGATGGGATTTCGGATGAAGGAGACTGACGGATATGTAAGAAAAACGTAAGTATAAAAAAGAACGTACGTGTGGAAAATTCGGAGAAGAGAGGGTATTATTAAGAAAGCAGGTGGTTTTGATAAAATGCCACAGCTTGATAAAAATGTCATATTTGTGATATAGTTCAAGAAATTGCGTGCAAAAAAGCAACGGGATTTTGCTGTATTTTGATATCTCAGTACCGCTGAAAGGAAGATATCAGCTTCGCGGACAGACGGTCTGCAGACAGGTAGGGGGAAAGCATTCCCCGCCTGATCAATAATGATTATTGCATTGCATTTTTGCAATGCACGAGTTTTAAGGAGTTTTACATGGCAGAGAAATACGATGCGTCTAGTATCACGGTCCTGGAGGGACTTGAACCGGTCAGAGTGAGACCCGGTATGTACATAGGTTCCGTAGGTTCAAGAGGTCTAAATCACCTCATCTACGAAATCCTGGACAATTCGGTGGATGAGCATCTGGCGGGATATGCCAAGAATATATGGATAACATTGGGAAAGGATGGCTCCTGTACCGTTCGTGATGACGGTCGAGGCATCCCTGTAGGTATGCACCAGAAGGGAGTTTCTGCAGAGCGAGTAGTCCTTACAACCCTTCATGCCGGCGGAAAGTTCGACAGCAAGGCATACAAAACCTCCGGAGGTCTTCACGGCGTAGGTTCATCAGTTGTTAATGCTCTGTCATCCTACCTCAGGATCCGTGTTTATCAGGACGGAAAGATTTCGGAAGATACCTATGAGCGCGGAAAACCAACTACCGAGCTTGTAAAGGGACTTCTTCCTGTTGTCGGAAAGACAAAGGAGACCGGAACAGAGACCACATTTATACCGGATCCGGAGATATTTGAAAAGACAAGATTCAAGGAGGACTGGCTTCAGTCAAGACTCCATGAGACTGCATACCTTAACCCGGAGCTTACCATCCATTATCGGGATGACAGAGATGAGATTCCTGTTATTAAGGAGTTCCATGAGCCGGAAGGAATCATTGCCTTTGTCAAGGATGTAAATAAAGAGAAAGAAAAGGTTACTCCCGAGATTTACTTCAAGGGTGAGTCCGAGGGTACAACACTTGAGTGCTGTATTCAGTTTACGGATGACTTTGAAGAGAATGTTCACGGCTTCTGTAACAACATTTTCACCCAGGAGGGCGGAACACATATCACAGGCTTCAAGACCAAGTTTGCCCAGCTTATAAACAGCTATGCAAGACAGCTTGGACTTCTCAAGGAAAAGGATGATAACTACACCGGTGCCGATACCCGTAACGGTATGATGGCTGTAGTTGCCGTAAAGTATCCGGATCCTATTTTTGAAGGACAGACCAAGACAAAGCTTGCAAGCCAGGAAGCAGGAAAGCACGTTGCAGCCATAGTGGATTCAGAGCTTCAGCATTATTTCGACAGAAATGTTGAAGTTGTGAAGTCCATCATCACCTGCGCAGAGAAATCAGCAAAGATCAGAAAACAGGAACAGAAAGCCAGGAGCAACATGCTCAGCAAGTCAAAATACAGTTTTGACTCGAACGGAAAGCTTGCGAACTGTATTTCCAAAAATCCTGAGGAGTGTGAGATTTTTATCGTGGAGGGAGATTCTGCGGGCGGTTCTGCAAAGAATCACAGAGACAGACGTACCCAGGCCATCCTTCCGCTTCGTGGAAAGATCCTGAACGTAGAGAAAGCTTCCATAGATAAGGTCCTTGCCAATGCTGAGATCAAGACCATGATCAACACCTTTGGCTGCGGATTCTCAGAGGGCTACGGCAATGACTTTGATATCACAAAACTCCGCTATGACAAGATCATCCTTATGACCGATGCGGACGTTGATGGTTCCCATATCGATACATTGCTCCTTACCTTCCTTTACAGGTTTATGCCTGACCTTATCACAGAAGGACATGTTTATGTTTCCATGCCGCCTCTTTATCAGGCTATACCTCACAATAAAAAAGAGGCACCGGAGTATCTTTATGATGAATCTGCGCTTGTAAAGTATCAGAAGAACCACAAGGTTGGAAGCTATGAGCTGAAGCGATTCAAGGGTCTTGGAGAAATGAATCCCGAGCAGCTTTGGGAGACAACCCTCAATCCGGAAAACAGAATTTTAAAGAGAGTTGAGATAGAGGATGGACGTCTGGCATCTGAGGTTACCAGTATGCTCATGGGATCAGAAGTTGGACCGCGTCGCGATTTTATACATGATCACGCCGATGAGGCTGAGATTGATGCATGAAAAAGTTCATCAGATAATGTCTTTCGCATATAGCGGTTTTTGTGAGAAAACGTACTTCGTAAGCAGAATTCACAGGCATTAAACGAATAGTGACCGTGAAAACCCAAAGTAAAGAGAATAGATATAATTAAGGATTAATTATGGCAGAACAGATTTTAACAACCGAATATTCGGAGGAGATGCAGAAAAGCTACCTGGATTATTCCATGAGCGTTATCACTTCAAGAGCGGTACCGGATATTCGTGACGGACTTAAGCCGGTACAGAGAAGAGTGCTTTACGACATGGATCAGCTTCATGCTAACCATGACCACCCAACCTATAAGTCAGCCCGTATAGTGGGTGACACCATGGGTAAATATCACCCTCACGGAGATGCATCCATATACGATACACTGGTTGTCATGGCGCAGGATTTCAAGCGTATGCAGCCGGTTATCCATGGACAGGGTAATTTCGGTTCCATAGAGGGAGATTCCGCAGCGGCTCCGCGATATACAGAGGCGAAGCTTGAAAAGTTTACCGATGACTGCATGCTGGCAGATCTTGATAAATCGGTGGAGTTTCAGGCGAACTATGATGAGACACTGACAGAACCGGTTGTACTCCCTGCCAGAATACCTTATTTCCTTTTGAATGGTTCCGAGGGTATCGCGGTAGGTATGGCTACATCAACTCCAAGCCACAATCTGGGAGAGATCATTGACCTTATCCTTGCTTATCTCAGAAATCCTGCCATGGGAACTGCTGATATGATGGGATATCTTAAGGGACCGGATTTTCCTACAGGCGGGATCATTGCCAACAAATCAGAGCTTGTGGATATTTACCGTTCCGGAACGGGAAAGCTGAAGCTCCGCGGAAAACTTGTATTTGAGAAGAAAGAGGGAAGATCCGACAGAGATAAGCTGGTAGTGACTGAGATACCTTATACCATGATCGGTCAGGGTATCATGAAGTTCATGCAGGATACGGCACAGCTTGTGGAGAACAGAGTGCTTCCCGAAATCACAGATATTTCCAACCAGTCAGACAAGAACGGTATACGTATCGTACTTGACCTTAAGAACGGCGCTGACATTGAAAGAATACAGAACGTCCTTTACAAGAAAACAAAGCTGGAGGATACCTTCGGCGTAAATATGCTTGCCATCAATGAAGGACGTCCGGAGACCATGTCTCTTCGCGGAATCATCAAGGCATACCTTAAGTTCCAGTATGAGATTCTCGGAAAGAAGTACAAGAATTTACTTGATGCCGAGATAGACAAGAAGGAGATTCAGGACGGTCTCATCAAGGCAGTTGACCTTATCGATGCCATCATTGCACTTCTCAGAAGCTGTAAGTCCCAGGCGGATGCAAAGAAAGCTCTTATGACTGGAGACATTGAAGGCATCAAGTTCCGTGACAGAGATAAAGAGTTTGAAGCAACCATCAGGGAGTTTACGTTTACAGAACGCCAGGCTCAGGCAATCCTTGATATGAAGCTCAGCAAACTTATCGGTCTCGAGCTTATCGAACTGAAAAAGCGTCATGCAGAGACTCTCAAGAAGATAAAAGAGTACAGAGGCATCCTTGGAAGCCGTGACCGTATGAATGAGGTTATTTCCGAAGACCTTATGTTCATAAAGTCCCAGTATGCAAAGCCAAGAAGAACACTTATAGAGGACGGCAGGGAAGCTGTATTCAATGATAAGGAAGTCCAGGAGATAGACGGATACTATGTTCAGGACAAGTTTGGATACTGCAAGATGATAGATGATGCTACTTATCAGCGTAATCAAGAAGCTCTTGAGTCCGAAAGCAGGTTTATCTTCAAGTGTAAGTCGACAGACAGAGTGCTTATATTTACCGATAAGGGCAATATGCATCAGATAAAGTGCCAGGATGTGCCCCTCGGTAAATTCAAGGACAAGGGTATACCTATCGATAACATCAGTAAGTACAATGCAAATGACGAAGAGATCGTTTATGTAAATGTTAAATCTGTACTTAATGGCAAGACTCTTGTATTCGCTACAAAGGATGCTATGGTGAAGCTGGTTGAGGCAAGCGAGTTTGAAACAGCAAACAAGCTGGTGGCTGCCACAAAGCTTAATGATGGTGATAAAGTGGTAAGCATTCAGGTGATGGGTTACGAGACGGACATCGTATTCAGAACCAGAGACGGTTATTTCCTGAGATGCTCCCTCAGTGATGTGCCTTTACAGAAGAAGAACAGTAAGGGCGTTGTTGCCATCAAACTCGGAAAGGGTGATGTACTCAGAGACGTTTACCTTATGGGAGTTGATCCTTTGGATATAAAGGTCAGCGGTAAGATGCTGTCACTTAACAGACTTAAGCTGGCAAACAGGGCAGGTAAAGGGACTAAACATTAAGCATAATCGCGGGTTATGGTAAAAAAATCGCCATATAATTCACGTTATAGCCATAGCTTAAACTAGATATAATTAAAAGTTTATTGATTTACATAGCTTTTAGTAATATAAAAGAGCAAAGGGATATTTTTGCATTAATCAGAAGGGCTGAATAAATTGGCATCTGTATGTCGGAAATAACCGGTGAATAACAGGCATTTATAGAACCGAGATGCCAGACCTTTGTTTGTCAGAAGCAATCGGTGAAAAGTGCGTCTATAGAAGAGGAGAAAATAGTTATGGAGAAATTAAAAGTTGGCGTTCTCGGTGCAACAGGTATGGTTGGACAGAGATTCATCACACTTCTTGAGAATCACCCATGGTTTGAGCTTACAACACTTGCTGCTTCACCAAGATCTGCAGGACAGACCTATGAGAAGGCAGTTGAGGGAAGATGGAAGCTTGATGTTCCGATGCCTGAGTCGGTTAAGAGCATGATCGTAAAGGACGTTTCCAAGATTGATGAAGTTGTAAAGGACGTCGATTTTGTATTTTCTGCAGTAGATATGAAGAAGGATGAGATTCGTGTTTTTGAGGAGGCTTATGCCAAGACAGAGACTCCGGTTGTCTCCAACAACTCTGCTCACAGATGGACACCTGATGTTCCGATGGTAGTACCTGAGATCAATCCGGATCATTATCAGCTTATCGAGGCTCAGAAGAAGAGACTCGGTACAACACGCGGATTCATCGCTGTTAAGCCTAACTGTTCTATTCAGTCATATGCACCGGCCCTTGCAGCATGGCGTAAGTTTGAGCCATACGAGGTTATCGTTTCCACATATCAGGCTATTTCCGGCGCAGGAAAGAACTTTGAATCATGGCCTGAGATGGAGCATAATATCATCCCATACATCGGCGGTGAGGAAGAGAAGTCAGAAAAGGAGCCTTTAAGAGTTCTCGGAACTTTTAAGGGAGATCATATCGATCTTGCAGAGGATATAAAGATTTCCGCACAGTGCATCCGTGTTCCTATCCTTAACGGACACACTGCAACAGTATTTGTTAAGTTCCACAAGAACCCGACAAAGGAAGAGCTTGTACAGGCACTGAGAGAGTATTCAGGTGAGCCTCAGGCACTTAAGCTTCCTTCAGCTCCGGAGCATTTTATCCAGTATCTTGAGGATGATAACCGTCCACAGGTTGATCTCGATGTTAACTACGAGAGAGGTATGGGTATCTCCATCGGACGTATCCGTGAGGATTCCATCTATGACTGGAAGTTTGTAGGTCTCAGCCACAATACACTTCGCGGCGCAGCAGGCGGTGGAGTTGAGGCAGCAGAGTATCTTGCAGCCAAGGGATATATCACAAAGAAATAAAATATATGATGCAACGGTTCAGCCGGGGATAAGACTTGAGCCGGCGGGCGTCAATTAAAAACGGGATCTTCAAAGTTTATTGAGGTTTCCTAAAGATAGTCAGAGTCAGGCTTTAGGGTCTGGCTCTTTTTATTTCGCAACAGTTCAGTCGGTGAGCTGTCACCTAAATTGACGTTTTTGAAAGAATCTCTGCCGGCTTTTGTATACATGTCCACCGACTGAACTGTTAGTCTCAGGCTGCCTGTCGTTTACTGCCATAAATCTCAAAATAAGTGAGAGTCAGGATGTGTATTTATGATATGATTGATATAAGTGTTGAAATACATCAGGGGAGGTCTAAAGATGTCAAAGATTAGTTTAACGTATTATGGTCATTCGTGTTTTAAGGCGGATTCAAAAGACGGTTCAGTTGTATTTGATCCCTATGAAAACGGCAGTGTACCGGGATTAAAGGTGCCGTCGGGTTTGACAGCGGATATGGTTATCTGTTCTCATGAACACCATGATCACAATGCCTCCTCACTTATTTCCCTAAGCAGAAAAGATCATGGCCTGAAGAGTCATAATATTCTTGTGCCACATGATGATGCAAACGGAAGCAAGAGAGGTATGACAAAGATATCTTTTGTAAAGATGGATGATCTTGTGATTGCCCACATGGGAGACATTGGCAGACTGCCAAGTGAAGATGAGTATGAAGAATTGAAAAAAGCTGATGTTGTACTGCTTCCATGTGCAGGAGTCTATACCATAGACTCGGCTCAGGCCATGGAGATCATCAAACATTTGAAGAAACCTTGCTTAAAGGTGCTTATGCATTTCCGGGAAGGGGCAACAGGATATGATGTACAGGAAGACATTCAGCATGTAATGTCGGTGATCCCGGGGGTTCACAGAATCAAGGCATCATCTATAGAGATAGATGCTCAGAATGTCCCGGATGAAGTCATTACGCTGATTCCGGATCAGGACTGATGGTCGATTATGACGGGCACCTTTTTGAGTGAAATCATAATACTCAATGTTAGGTGAAATCCGGAATTCTTTAAAAGGGCGTCACTTTAACTGTATTGGTTGTCTTAGGAATAAAACATTATTGAGGTTAAGGCCTGATGAATGATAATAGCAATAAGCAGCAGACCTATGAGGGCAGAAAAGAAACACATAACGGTATAAAGCGGATGATTTTTGTGGGGATAGCCCTGCTGACAGAAATCGTTCTTGTACTTTTGCTGTTTACAAAATTATGGGATTATGC
>JAILDF010000207.1 GCA_024689585.1 Oribacterium sp. | reverse complement strand
ACATGAAGTAAACAGCACTTATTATGAATCCCGGGATCAACTCAGGATTTCACTTCCAAGTTGTCATTGCAACGGATGTCCTCATCAGAAAGAGTGTAATCCAAGTCTCGGTAAAAGAGTTGCCAGTCTTCTTCTGCCCATGAAAACAATCAGAGCAGAAAAGCGTAACTCCGAACTTGATCCTGAGACTCGAAAAATGATAGGCCGGATAAGAAACGGAGTTGAAACAGTTCCATCGGTCATTCGAAATAAATATCTTGCGGATACAATGCCAGTACGTGGGAAGCTGAGAACGAAACTGTTCTTCGGCTTTAAAGTTGCGGCCTTAAACTTCCAAAAACTCAGAAGATTTATGGATGGCAAGGAATTATGCAGAGGATTTGCCCTGTGATAGGGGCTAATCTCCCTTACTCCTAAGCCCATAACTCGGATTTTCATAGTTTTATTCAGTTGACAAGGTTCAAATGTATATAACTGAGTGTCAATTGCTCACAAAAATGGACTTTTGACCCTCACATCATAGAATAATGTAATAAACAGAAAGGCTCAAGGATAGTGGCCGCTGAGGAGTACTATCCGTTTCTTAAGAGCGAATACTGCCTGGATGCAAATAGATATAAAACGGATTGGGAGAAGGGGAGTAATGATTAAGCCACAAGTAAAGAAATAGCTTTACAGATGTTAAAAGTTGATATATGATTTTTTGGAATTAAAAATTTTGATTTACAATTTCAATTTAATAATAAGATCTTCGGGGAAGGTGAAATTCCTTATCGGCGGTAAAGCCCGCGAGCCTTATGGCAGGATCCGGTTAGATTCCGGGGCCGACAGTATAGTCTGGATGGAAGAAGATAGAGAAGTCGATATAAAGATTTTCTTTTTTTGCTATGTGATTATGTCCCCGGAACATGAATGTTTCGGGGATTTTTTTACGTAAATTTTTAACTCTCAATGCTCTAAGCTTAAGAATAATAAAGAGTATAAAATACAAGAGTTTTTGTTATTTCTTCTTTCCTCTCATATATGAAAAATGCCAATTACGGCAGTTCCCGAGATCAGAGAGGAGTTCCATTGGAAAATGAAAAATATATGCGGCGGGCAATTGAGCTTGCAAGACTTGGAGAAGGTTGGTGTCATCCAAATCCTTTGGTCGGAGCGGTAATTGTAAAGGACGGGAGCATTATCGGAGAAGGTTTTCATGAAAAGTATGGAAGTCTTCATGCTGAACGTAATGCTATCAAGAACTTATCCGAAGGCGCGAAGGGTGCCACGCTTTATGTCACACTGGAACCTTGCTGTCATCAGGGTAAGCAACCACCCTGTACGGAAGCAATTTTGGAAAGTGGGATAAGGCGGGTGGTCATAGGCTCAAGAGATCCAAATCCTAAGGTGTCCGGAAAAGGAGCAATTTTTTTGAGAGAGCATAATGTTGAAGTAGTGGAAGACTTTCTTCGTGAGGAATGCGATGAGTTAAATTCGGTTTTTTTTCATTACATAACCACAAAAAAGCCTTATGTCACAATGAAGTATGCCATGACTATGGATGGAAAGATAGCAACAAAAAGCGGCAGATCCAAATGGATAACAGGGGAAGAGGCTAGAAGACGTGTCCAGGAAATGAGACATGCTCATATGGGAATAATGGTGGGCATAGGAACTGTTCTTGCGGATGATCCCTTGCTTAATTGCAGGATTCCGGAAGGAAAGTCACCTGTAAGGATCATCTGCGACAGTCAATTGAGAATTCCACTTGAGTCTTTAATTGTAAAAACAGCTAAGGAGTACAGCACCATCATAGCATGTGGGATTACGGGTGTTCCGGATGGTGAAGTATATCCGGAGTACGAGTTTCACAAGGATTTATCTGAGAGCTTGATCATGGGTAATCGTCACGAGGATTTCCGAGTTCAGAAGGATCTTAGCTTGAGAGATATATCTTTCAAACTAAAAGAGCTTGGTGAAGCCGGTATCACAGTCATCAATTGCTATCCGGATGAAAAAGTAACCGGTTCAGGTGTTGACCTACAAAAACTGATGAAAATCCTTGGTGAAAGAGGAATCGACAGCATACTCCTGGAGGGCGGAGGAACACTTAATGAAAGTGTATTGAAAGCAGGAATCGTAAATGAAATTGATGCTTTTATCGCACCAAGGATTTTTGCCGGTAATGCAAAAACTCCGGTAATGGGTTTGGGAGTGGAAGATCCTAATGAAGCCTATAAATGTGAGGTTAAAGAGGTTGAAAAAATCGGTGGAGACATTCTGATCAAATATGTAGTTTCAGGTAAAACTGTCAGATAGATAGATGTTTTAGAATTCCACCGGGGACGGTTCTCGCCGGCGAGAACCGTCCCCGATGGATAAGCAATAAAAAAAGAGAAGGAGGAATAAGTGTTTACGGGGATAATCGAAGAGAAGGGAATGATCGGTACCCTTGAAATTAACGGAAGTTCAGGACGGATTTTTATCAAGTGCCGCAAGGTTCTGGAGGGAACAAAAATAGGGGACAGCATAGCGGTGAATGGAATCTGCCTGACTGTGACAGAACTTCATGAGGATTCATTCGCGGCGGACGTCATGGCGGAAACTTTAAGGAGAAGTTCTCTTGCACGGGCAAGGCCGGGAGATGTTGTGAATCTGGAAAGAGCCATGGCTGCTAACGGAAGATTTGGAGGTCATATTGTGTCAGGGCATATCGACGGAACCGGAGAGGTGAAGGATATAAGAAAAGAGGAGAATGCTGTATGGTTCAGCATCAAAGCGAAGGAATCGATTCTTAGGTACGTCATCGAAAAAGGCTCAATAGCAATAGATGGAATAAGTCTCACTGTGGCATATGTTGATGATGAGATATTCAAGGTTTCGGTCATACCGCATACTCTCCGGGAGACAGCATTGGCATCAGGGAATGTTGGGGATTTTGTGAACCTGGAATGTGATGTCATCGGAAAATACGTGGGGAAACTATTGGGAAAAGACAGTAGTACTCAAGGTGGGATGACCATGGAGTTTCTGGAAAGGTATCTATAGAGGAATTGGGTGATATCCGAAGAGAGAACAGAGCATTCTGAAACAGAAAAAAAGGCTGATTTAAAATCGGGATGGAGGAAAAAATGGAAAGAAAATATGCAAGCATCGAGAAGGCACTGGAGGACCTGAGACAAGGGAAGATAATCCTTTGTTCGGATGATCCGGACAGGGAAAACGAATGTGATATGATATGTGCGGCAGAATTTGCAACCCAGGAAAATATCAATTTTATGGCAAGCTATGCGAAGGGTCTTATATGTACGCCTATGAGTCAGGATATCGCAAATAAGCTTGGACTTTTGCCTATGGTTTCCGAGAATACGGACAACCATGAGACAGCATTCACGGTATCGGTTGATCATATAGATACAACAACCGGAATCTCTGCAAAGGAGCGTGGACTCACTATGCGGAAGCTGGCCGCAGGAGAATCAAAGGGCACCGATTTCAGACGTCCCGGCCACGTTTTTCCGCTTACTGCAAGGCGCGGGGGAGTACAGGTGAGAAACGGTCACACAGAGGCAACCGTTGACCTCATGAGGCTTGCGGGACTTACGGAGTGCGGCGTTTGCTGCGAGATCATGGCAGCGGACGGAACCATGATGATGACCTCGGAAATCTGGGAGGTGGCGGAGAAGTATAACCTTACATTTATCACCATAAAGGATCTGCAAACCTATATCCGCATCCATGAGAAGCATGTGGTGCAGGAAGCCTCGGCAAAGCTCCCCACAAAATTCGGCGAGTTCAGGATGTGCGGTTATGTTAATGACATCACCGGTGAGCATCACGTTGCACTTGTAAAGGGAGATATCGGAACGGGTGAAGATGTGCTTTGCAGGGTTCATTCGGAGTGTCTTACGGGGGATACATTCGGTTCCCTGAGATGTGACTGCGGACTACAACTGGAAAAATCAATGGAGATGATAGAAAAGGAAGGTCGTGGGATACTGCTCTACATGAGGCAGGAGGGGCGCGGGATCGGACTCATTAACAAGATAAAAGCCTACGCACTTCAGGAAGAAGGTTATGACACTGTGGAGGCCAATGTTAAGCTCGGTTTTGCGCCGGACATGCGGGAGTACTGGGTGGGCGCGCAGATACTGAGAGATCTGGGAGTGAAGTCCCTGAGGCTTCTGACCAATAATCCGGACAAGGTTTATTCCCTTGAGGATTTCGGGCTGTCCATAAGCGAGCGTGTACCGATTGAAATCCCTGCCCAGAGATACGACATAAGATATCTCAGGACAAAGAAAATAAAGATGGGGCATATATTCAATGCCATAGATCTGAAGGAAGATGAAACAGCCTGAAGCAAAATCCAAGGTTGATTCTGTGTATTTCGGTTTCGAGGGAAAACCGAAAGCATAATATTTACGGTAAAAGTCAAGAGATTTTGAGAATTTGGAGACAATCGATAATAAGTCATCGTAACAGTTCAGCCAGGATGCCTTATTTTCGCAGTGAACAAGGCATTACATTGACCCATATTCCGGTTACCAGCATTTGAGTCATCCTGAATGGCAGGTTACATTGACTTATATTCTGAATTCTGAGTTTTAAGGTCAATTAGTGGTTCCAATAACTCCGGATGGTTGGAAAAAGAGCCGACCACGGTCTTCGCGAACCATTGCCGGCTGAACTGTTACAAGTCATTATTTTTAATTCAGGTGAGAGTTATGAGTGACTATTTAAATCAAATATGTATGCAGACCAATACAGAAATAAGGAGCCAATTAGATCTGCATCTGTATGTCAGAGATAAATGGCGAAAAACATGCATTTATAGAGGAGAATAAAAATGAGAGAGATCAATGTTTTGGAAGGAAAGCTTGTTGCAAGAGAGGGAATGAAGGTTGGTATCGTGGCAGCCAGATTCAATGAGATCATCGTAAATAAACTGCTTGGCGGAGCCATTGACGGGCTTGTCCGCCATGGAGTGGAGGACGGGAACATTACCGCCGCCTGGGTACCCGGTGCCTTTGAGATACCGACGGTTGTGAAACGTATGGCGAAGAGTGGAAAGTACGATGCGGTTATCGCGCTGGGTGCGGTGATCAGAGGACAGACAAGTCATTACGATTATGTTTGTAATGAGGTTTCAAAGGGTGTTGCACAGATTTCACTTGAGACCGGAATTCCTGTTATGTTCGGAATTCTGACAACCGACAACATCGAGCAGGCCATCTCAAGAGCCGGAAGCAAGGCCGGAAACAAGGGCTATGACTGCGCTGTTGGTGCCATAGAAATGGTGAATGTGATGGAGCAGATCTGACGAATCAGACTCTGTCACTGTAGAATTGGATTAAGGAAAACAATAGAAAGAAGGAACCGTGTTTAACTGACACGGTTCCTTTTTTGACCTATGGTAGTCTGCCTGCTTCTTTGTCATATTTTAAATTTCTGTAGTAAAGCGCTATGTCTATCGATACCAATAGTATATCTGCAAGGTAGAACCAGAAGGAGTGAAGAAGTACTCCGGTTCTCAGATATACTATTATTTTTGCGGATATTCCGAACAAATATCCTATAACTACAAGATATTCGTACATCAAGCTTTTTCCGAGGGTGGTTTTACTTTTTAGCGATTTCAGTATGTTGATGGGCCATGAACAGCCGAAGATGATCAGCATAATTATTTCGCACAATACTACTATATCCATAGATATTATCTCCTTAAGCTTGATATAAACTCATCAATATTTTTTTATAAGACTTAATGCATTACCTCGACAAACCTTTTCAGCAGTTTTGGGAGAGAGTTTGTCTAAGAGGGAGTAATATTTTGTTACTTCGGCAGGGTAGTTAGACCAGTGACCTACCTTGTCTGTACCTATCATAAAACGATCGGGATATTTCTCAATGAGCACAGCCCACATTTCCGAAAATATAGTCGTTGAATTTTTAATATGTTCCATTTTGCTCATCAGGTCTCCTTTTACATAATTCTCAAAGAATACCCAGGATATATCAACGTAAAGATTAGGATGATTGTGAAGAAGTTCTCCCGCGATTATCAGCAGTTCTTCAATCTCGATTCTACGTGAAATACCTATATGAGCCCAGATGATTTTACAGTTTCTGTTGAATGAAAGAGCCTCCTCCAGTTCATATCTGTATTCGGGTTCTGTGGCATTTTGAGGAGAGATGTTGTGATGAACCAGCACGGGCAAACCACGATCTGCGGCCAGGTCAAAAATCCTTTTGAAAGTCGGATTGTTAATTCGAAGACCTTCTCCGTAGGTCAATGCAGTAAGGTCGTCATGTCTGCTCATGATCTCACCTATGCCTTGCCAAAAATCCGGATACATATCCAAAAGCCGCTCTATCTGGTCAGCAGCATATTTGTCTGTGCAGTCAACACCACAGCAGAAGGGATGAAATCTTCTTCTGATTTCTTCCGGCTGACACATAAGTTCATGGGCGAGAATGTGATCGGTTCCCGAATAATAGTAGCATCTGCTGTCGTCGCTAAGATAGTAGAGTGGCGGTTTTTTCATATCATTATTCCATTTCTTGACCAGGGGCATTCCAAAAATGATAGCCTCGGAGACACCACTCATGTCCATGGCACGGGCGAGTTCAGGGAACCCGTCCGAATTCTGGGTAAAATCAAGAAAATGCAGATGGGAATCTACAACTTTGTATTTAAGATCGTTTGTGACAGTTTGAATATCTGTTTTTTTATCGAAAATCATATCCTTGCATATAACCTTTCTGTAATTAACAAAACATAAATATGTCCGGGTATCCCGTAATATCGAGAGATAATATCATTTGTATTAATCCTGTTCTTAAGGCTGAATAGTGAATGTAAAGAAAAATATGCTGTTATCTCTTCAAAGCGGGAATCTACAATGATAAGGCATTTTAAATGCTAATAGGTTTTCAGCTTCATTTCAAGTTATATTGCTATGATATATGAAAAGAAACAAATAAGCCATGATATTTATGGCATAAAGAGATTTTCCAAATGTAGCAATGGAGGCTGTATGAAGATAAAGAAAACAGGAACATTGATATTTTCCGTGCTTACGGCGGCATCACTTTTTCTGAGTGCCTGCGATAATAACAATATACCGGAAGCAGGTACAGAAGCTGTGCAGACAACTGAAGCGGCGGAGAGCAAGGCTTCGGAAGCTGATGACAGTGTTTCAAAGGAGGGAACATCAGCAGAAGCAAAGGCTGAAGAGATGACTTATGAGGCAAAGCTTTTTGATACCTCATATGTTCATACAATAGATGTAACCATATCGGAGGATGATTGGGCAGAGCTTTTGGAGAAGCCTACCGATAAGAAAAAATATGAAGTATCTGTCAACATCGACGGTGAAAACATTGAAAGCGTGTCCTTTGCAACGAAGGGTAACACCAGCCTTTCATCTGTGGCGGATTCAGACAGTGACAGATACAGCTTCAAGGTGAATTTCGGAAAGTATGTGGATGATCAGACCTATTACGGTCTGGACAAGCTGAATCTGAATAATGTCTTTGGCGATGCCACATACATGAAGGATTACCTCAGCTACACCATTTTCAGAGAAGCCGGTGCCGAAGCACCTCTTACAAGCTATGTATGGCTCACCATCAATGGCGAGGATTATGGTCTTTATCTTGCGGTAGAGGATGTAAGCGACAGTTATCTTGAACGTAACCACGACGGAGAAGGCGAACTTTATAAGCCTGAAACCGAACAGCTTGACAATGTGGGCAAAGCCGGCGGAAAGAAGGGCGGCAAAAAGGGTGAAAAAACTGTAGATTCAACCGGTGGAAAATCCTCTGAATTCCCGGGTGGCATGCCTAAAGGCGGAAAGCCTGATATGAATAATGAGGGATCAGACGATAACAGACTGGAAGGCGGAAAGCCTGATCTGAACAATACGGACTCGAAGGATGGCAGACCAGAAGGCGGAAAACCCGGTCGTGGCGGAGATAACGGTGACAGACCGGAGCTTCCTGAAGGAATGTCTATGGATGATATGCCGAAGATGCCTGAAGGCTTCGGAGGCGGTTTCGGAGAAACTGCAAAGGGTGCAGACCTTTCTTATTCCGATGATGAAATAACCAGCTATTCGGATATCTTTGATAATGCCGAAACCAAGGTCGATGAAGAGGATGAACAGAGAGTTATCGCAGCTCTCAAGGCACTTTCAGAGAATAAAAACCTTGATGAGTATCTCTTTACGGATGAGATAATCAGATACTTTGCAGCTCATAACTTTGTCCTTAATTACGACAGCTATACCGGTAATATGCTGCACAACTATTATCTCTATGAAAATGACGGAAAGCTTTCAATGATTCCATGGGATTACAACTCATCCTTCGGAACATTTGGGGGCATGGGTATGGGTGGTCCTGATAAGGAGGAAAGCAGAGATGCCACATCACTTATAAACATGGGTATAGACACTCCTCTTTCGGGAACTACAGCGGGCAGCAGACCTATGTGGAACTGGATCGTTTCAAATGACGAATACCTTGAGCGGTATCACAGTGCATTTGAGACACTTATCAGCGAGTATTTTGAATCAGGAAGATTTGAGGAAGAAACAGACGCTCTTTATGAGATGCTTCTCCCTTATGTTGAAAAGGATCCTACAGCTTTCTATACTGCTGACGAGTTCACTCAGGCTTATAAAACGCTTAAGGACACCTGTCTTCTGAGAGCTGAAAGCATCAGACTTCAGCTTGACGGAAAGCTTTCAACAAACAGTGATGAACAGTCATCAGAAGATAAAGTAGATGCTTCCGGAATAAACATTAAGGATATGGGCGACCAGTCCTCACTTATGAAAAACGATAAAAAGCATTAACACAAAGGATCTGCCGCAATGAAATATGCGGCAAAGAAAAGTCCGCTGAGACCACTCAGGCCACGGAAAGGTGACAGAGTTCGGATTGTTCCCTACATATGATGACAACATGAACCTGAAGGGATATGAAGCAGCTTTTGAAGTAACTACTGTTGAAGAAATTTCAAAAATTGCCATAACAGGCGTTGTCTGGAATGACAGAAAAGTTTATACTGATTTAGCTCATGTAAAAGCAGAATAAATATGAGTTTATTTAAAAAACCTGCATCGGGAAAATACCGGTGCAGGTTTTTTTAGTTTAAAATAACTGGTACTATTACTCTATTAATTTGTGAGGAATATATGTATGTCAAAATATATCATTGAGCCGGAATATTATAAGGATTTCAGATGCATCGGAGGGGACTGTTCCTTCACATGCTGTAAAGAATGGAAGATTGCTGTAGATCCGGATACAAAAAAGAGATGGAAATCAATAAAGACTCCTGGAGGAATGAAAGAAAAGTGCAGACTCCCTGAGTCTGTCAGTGAAGATGATATGCTGGATGCTTTCGTGGTAAAAGCAGATGACTCGGAAGTGATCGGGCTTCTTCCCAATATGAAGTGTCCCTTCCTGGAAGAAGACAGGTTATGCATCCTTGTGAAAAATCATGGAGAAGAAGTACTTTCAAAGACCTGCCATACTTTTCCAAGGGAGAGTCATGTCTATTCTGACCGTATAGAAAGAGCTTTGGTTTCCTGTTGTCCCGAGGTTGTTGACAGGTGGAGAGACATTGACAGTCTGAGTTTCAAAAGATTTGATTACAAAGATGCTGCCGTGATCAAAAATCAAAAAGATGTGTTTAGGCAGGTCAGAGATCTCATGATGTATTATCTGGCCGACGATAGAGTGAGTAACAGGATAAACCTTCTAAAGGCTTTCTTTGTTCTTCTGGATATATACTCCAAAAATGACGTCAGGGATCCTGAGGAGTATCTTTCCGAAGAGACTTTAGTGGAGCTGGAAGAAACAATAGAAACACTGTTTGAGGAACCGGAAGAATCAGTGACAGAACGTAACGAGATGTTTCTTGATATTACAGAGAACTATGTAAAAGAAGGAAGATATACAGAGTTTCTTGGTCCTATGATAGATGAAGCAGAGGGATTGAAGGATTGTTCGGACTATGCTGTATTCCGTGAAAAAAACAAAGAATATGAAAAGCTCATGAGAAATTATCTTGTAGCAGAGACCTTTTCAAGTCTTCTATTTCCTGATGCGGATATTCCGGACCTCGTCATGCAGTTTGAGTGGATGATGATGGAATATGCTCTTATGGAGCATGCGGTATATCTCAAATGGCGATCATGTCCGGATAAAACAGTTCCCTACGAAACTGTTCGTGACATGATGGTACTTATTTCAAGACTTACCGGATATGGTATGGATGATATCGAAGAGTACCTTATCAACAGTTTTGAGGATGCTATATGGGATTTTGGATATGCGGTTTTTCTGCTGGGATGATATCTTCTGACAGACAACTGTCACTTTCAAAAAACAAATAATCCGAAGACCATTTTGTGTTATAGTTGCAGTATGATTGTTCTACAGGATGATTATAAGGAGTACTCTGATGACAATTCAAAATCCTAACTATATGTACTATAAGCAGCTTGCAGACACATGGAAGAGTGCAGACGGTTCGATCACAGCCGTCCTTACTGATACCGTGCATATCACTGTAAAATATGGGGATGCAGTAATTGATGGTTATTACGACGTGGTTCCGGCAGGCCTTGACATGGCGACATCAATGCAGGGATTTATGGGCCTTGGAATGATGGGGGTTTCTGATGGTTTTACATATCAGCATAACTTCGGTGAGGATCTCAAAATAAAGCTTGGTGATACAGCCCTCAAAAAAGGTGATCAGACGATCTACAACATTGCTTCCGCATGGCACGATATTGAAGATAAGCTTCATATCGACCTGATTGCTGCTTCCACGGGTGAAAAGCTCAGTTTCGTATTGTCCCGTGACGCAACAGCTTCTGCCGTAATACTGAAAGATGGCGAAGTGCAATGTGAATGCGGGCAGATTTTCTCCAGCAGGTTTTGCCCGAACTGTGGAGCGGAGCGTAAAGAGAGCAGTACATATACTTGTGAGTGCGGATATACCGGCCCCATCAGCAATTTCTGTCCGGAATGCGGTAAGCCTGTTTCAGCGCAAATACAGAAAATAACTCCTTCACCATCACCCGCTTCTGCAATACCACCGGTTGCGTTCAGGATTACCGATGATGGCAGTATAGAGCCTGTATATGATGATGGAACCGATACTTCCGATCAGGAGCAGCAAGCCGGTTGGACATGTTCAAAATGTGGAGCCGATCTTCAGACCGGAGATACATGCAGCAAGTGCGGAGCGGAGATTAAGAAGGAACTGCTTTTCTCATTATCAGAATATAAGTCGACCAATCCTCCCCAGTATGATGGTGTCCAGGTGTGGAAGTTTTCGGATACCCAACTCATAATGCAGCGCGGCAAGCGTTTCCGGTTCATACCAACTACTGTCATTGAACCTGCATTGGAAATCATCAGAAAATACGGCATCGATAATAAGGAGAAGAATAAAAGCCTCATGCCGGGAATCTGCGGCGGTTATCAGTCAGTAAGTTTTTGGGACGGAGAAAAGATGGTTGGAGCTTCTACAGACGATATGCCCGGAGCGTCGAGTGCATACTATGAACTTATGACTCTGTTCACTACGGCAATTATTGATTAATATTGGTTGTAAAACATGGAACTATTTATTTACGGAGGAGTTGAATGTTTTATCAGATTGAAGAAACATTGAAAGAGATAAAAAAGGAAGATTTAAAAACCACGGATAAACAATATGTTGCCGTGTTGTCCTCCGAAGAATGGAAACAGGACTTGGATATGTTTGAAATGGGTATAGATATAGGACCTGATCTGGCTGAGATATTCACAACGAAAGCAGAAGTGAACTATGATTCTCTTACAGGCTCATTTTCTATTCCGGACAGAAGTGATCTTTCAGGAGATGACAGCAAGTTTGCCTTTGTACTTGACGAAAAAGGAATAGTATTTATCGATGACAGCGGGAAGGCAGAAGAATTGATAGCAAATATCCTGCGTGTAAAAAAGTGGAAGTTTCCGAGCCTTGAGAGATTTATATATGATTTTCTGGATCAGATAGTGATAGATGATTTAAGACTCATGGAGAAATATGAGTGTGAACTGGAGTCCATGGAAAAAACAATCATGGACGGTAAGGACACTTTTCCATCAGTCAGACTGAATGATATAAGAAGCGATATCCGTAACCTTCGTATCCATTATGAACAGCTCCTGGATCTGGGGCAGGAACTTGAAGAGAATGAAAACAATTTCTTTAAGCAAAAAAACCTAAGATACTTTAGGCTGTTCTTAAATCGTGTATCAAGACTTCATGACTATTCGGCTTCTTTGCGCGATTATACTATGCAGCTGAGAGACCAATACAAGGCACATCTGGATATCAAACAAAACAGCATCATGACGATACTGACGGTTGTTACAACGATCTTTATGCCCCTTACACTTATAGTAGGATGGTACGGGATGAATTTTCGATACATGCCGGAACTTGAATGGAGATGGGGATATCCTTTGATAATTGTTGTAAGCATTCTGATTGCCGTGGGATGTTTACTGTTCTTTAAAAAGAAAAAGTGGTTATAGTTGAACAGGATGGTTTTACTTTTATGAATCTTTTAAATAAAGCTAAGAAGATCTTCGCAACAGTTGTAATATGTACGGTATTTGTTGCATTTAATGCTTACGCAGAACCAATGGAGTATCTAAACTTCTCAAATTTCAATGACGTAATATATTATGCAAACGGTTATGTGACCTGGGAAGAACTGGAAAAGGTTCTGGAAGGATATAACAGCCTTCCTGAGGCAGTCAGGACCAAGCTGATCACAAACGGTGCAAAGATTTATGTATACCCTAAGAAATTTGAGACAAACAAGGACATCAATGAGCAGACGGTAGGTCTGACAAGATCCTTAACCAAACAGGTAACGGTCTACAATAACGGGGCGTACACTATATTCATGGTTATTCCTCCCGAGAGTTATATTTATACAGACAGACTCAGCGTTGTAGGCGGGATACCTTTAGTGCATGAAACCGGACATATAATTGATGATCTCCATTGCCTGGAACATATAGAAAGTTACGGTGCTTCCGGAAGTGAAGAATTTTTGATTCTGTCAGAGAAATATAAGCCTGTAATAGCGGCCTATGACAAGGCAACAGCGACTAATGCCTATAGTAACAATGAGATATATGCAGAAGCATTCCGGATAATGATCGAAAATCCGGGATATCTTTATCAAAATGCTCCGGAGCTTTATCAATACATGATGAAAACCATCTATTATTGAAGCAGGATCATCTTTGGGAATTTACAAGGAACTAAGTATATTTGTATGAGAAACCGGAGGTAAGTTATGATTAATGCTGTCGGCAGGGATATACCTGATGAGATACTCAGAAAATACGGAAAAGAACCGTTTAACGGAGTTCATTACAGAGACAATAAGCCATATAAAAAGGCTGAAGTTACGGCTCATGGCATGGTTGATCCGATGAGAAACAAGATGGTGTCATCCATAAGGGAAGCCCTGGAAAAATGCAATGCCCGTGACGGCATGGTTTTCTCCTTCCATCATCATTTCCGGGATGGGGATCATATAGTCAATATGGTGATGCAGACTGCCTTTGAAATGGGACTTAAGGATCTGACAGTCTGTGCCAGTTCCCTTGGCGCTGCCCATAGTGTGGTTGCGGATCTCATCGAAAAAGGCATCGTCACAGGCATACAGACTTCCGGTATCAGGGATCGTATAGGGGAGGCAGTATCATACGGAAAGCTTAAGACGCCGGCCATTATCCGTTCCCACGGTGGACGTGTGAGAGCTATTGAGGAAGGTGATGTACATATAGACATCGCATTTATCGGGGCTCCTACAGCGGATGAATACGGGAATCTAAAGGCGGTAGGTGGAAAGAGTGATTGCGGTGTTCTGTCATACTCTATGGTGGATGCAAAATATGCTGACTACACTGTGGCAATTACAGACACTCTCGTGCCGTTCCCTAACTATCCTCCATCTATCCCTATGACTGATGTGGACTATGTCTGCGTGGTTGATGAGATAGGAAATCCTGCAAAAATAGCAAGCAATGTTATCCGCATGACTCAGGATGTAAGAGAACTTAAGATGGCGGAAGACTGTGCAAAGGTCATGGCAGCAACGCCGTTTTTTAAAGATGGTTTTTCTTTCCAGACCGGAGGAGGCGGAGCTTCTCTTGCGGTTACACGATTCCTGGAGCCACTGATGGAGGAGAGAAACATTAAAATGTCTTTTGCCATCGGCGGTATAACGAAGCCCATGTGTGACCTTCTGGAAAAGGGTTATATCAGAACCATTGTCGATGCCCAGTGCTTTGATAAAACAGCTATAGAATCGGTAAAAAATGATCCGAGGCATTATGAGATTTCAACCTCAGAGTACGCCAATCCTCTCAACAAGGGCGCCTTTGTCAACAAACTGGATTTTGTGATCCTTGGAGCCCTGGAGATAGATACCGATTTTAATGTTAATGTCACAACAGGTTCAGATGGTGTGCTGCGAGGGGCACCGGGAGGACATCCGGATACTGCAGCCGGAAGCAGATGTTCGATCATTGTTGCGCCTCTTATAAGAGGTCGCATACCCACAGTGGTTGAAAGGGTTGTCAATGTCACCACTCCGGGTGAAGCCGTTGATGTTCTGGTTACTGATTATGGTGTAGCCATCAATCCAAAAAGAAAGGATCTTATGGAATGTCTTTCTTCGTCAGGACTTCATATCGTGACTGTTCAGGAATTGCTTTCGACTGCATTAAACATTGTCGGGAAACCTGAACCTATTCATTTTGAAGATGATATAGTAGGAATAATTGAAAGCCGGGATGGTACAATAATGGATGTGGTCAGACGCATGAAACCACAAACAGAGATACATGAGATCATAGGGTGATAAAAGATCAACAGAGCCAACGGGGACGGTTCTCGCCAGAGAGAATCGTCCCCGTTGGTTTAGGATAATAAAAAGCCTCACCCCGTTTCTTCTTAATTCGAAGAAACGGGGTGAGGCTTTAAGTGTTTCAAAAGAATCTGAAACGATTCGTGTGATTAATGATATTGAGAGATTGTTTCAACTCTGCAGTGTAGAAATTGGTTTAAGCTCCGGCTTTGAATACATTGCCGTTGTTAATCCAGCTTCTGATGTCTGAAAGTCCGAGTACCTTTTCGTAACTGTTACCGGATGAGATGATAAGTGTAGGAGCCTGCTTGATTCCAAACTTTTCTACAAGTGTAGGATTTTCCATTGCATCCATGATCTCATAATGTACGCCTGCTTCGTCAAGAAGTGATCCGGCAATCTTGCAGTTAGGACATGTAGGAGTCTTGAACAGCATGATGGTGTTTTCAGTTGCAGGAGATGAACTCATGTTAGCTTCAGCTTCTGATTTATTAACAGCAGCTTCAGCCTTTGGTTTCATCTTAAGTCCTTCATGAGTCAGCTTGGAATTTCCGAGATTATAAACCTTGCGGTCCTTGTACTCCTGGGCCTTTCCGTCATTCCAGTTGGCGATAGGTCTGTAGTAGCCGGTGATACGGCTGTAAACCTCTGTCTTTGCACCGCAGTGAGGACATACTGTCTGTTCGCCTGTAAGGTAACCATGCTCCTTGCAGACTGAATATGTTGGTGACATGGTGTAGTAAGGAAGTTTGTAGTTCTCTGCAATCTTTCTTACAAGGCTGGCAGCTGCTTTCCAGTCAGGAAGCTTCTCACCAAGGAATGCATGGAATACGGTTCCTGAGGTGTAAAGAGTCTGAAGCTCATCCTGGATATCAAGTGCTGAGAAAATGTCCTCGGTATATCCAACAGGAAGGTGTGATGAGTTGGTGTAGTAAGGAGTTCCGTCCATGTTTGCTGTGATGATCTCAGGATAAAGCTCCTTGTCATGCTTTGCAAAACGATATGTTGTGGACTCTGCAGGAGTTGCTTCCAGGTTGTAGAGCTCACCGTCATACTGAACCTGATACTCTGACAGACGGTTTCTCATGTGGTTGAGAACATCCTGTGAGAACTTCTGTGTACGTTCATCTGTCATATCTGCACCGATCCAGTTTGCATTGAGGCCGACCTCGTTCATACCGATGAGACCTATGGTAGAGAAGTGGTTTGCAAATGTACCGAGATATCTCTTGGTGTATGGATACAGACCCTGCTCCAGAAGCTTTGTGATGACCTGTCTCTTGGTGTGGAGTGATCTTGCTGCGATATCCATAAGGTGATCGAGTCTCTTATAGAAGTCTTCTTCGTCAGAGGCAAGATATGCAATACGCGGCATATTTATAGTTACAACGCCTATAGAGCCTGTTGACTCTCCGGAACCAAAGAAACCGCCGCTCTTTTTACGAAGCTCTCTGAGATCCAGACGAAGTCTGCAGCACATTGAGCGGACATCTGAAGGTTCCATATCAGAGTTTATGTAGTTTGAAAAATAAGGTGTTCCGTACTTTGCAGTCATCTCAAACAGAAGCTTGTTGTTCTCTGTCTCAGACCAGTCAAAATCACGTGTGATGGAATATGTCGGGATAGGATACTGGAAACCGCGTCCATTGGCATCGCCCTCGATCATGATCTCGATAAATGCCTTGTTTACCATATCCATTTCCTTCTGGCAATCTCCATAGGTGAAATCAAGTTCTTTTCCGCCAACGATGGCATTAAGGTTTCTGAGATCGGAAGGAACTGTCCAGTCCAAAGTTATATTTGTGAAAGGAGCCTGTGTTCCCCAGCGGCTTGGAGTATTTACGCCATATACAAAGGACTGTATGCACTGCTTAACTTCCTTCTGGGAAAGATTATCCACCTTTACAAAAGGAGCCAGATAAGTATCGAAGGATGAGAAAGCCTGTGCGCCTGCCCACTCGTTCTGCATGATTCCAAGGAAGTTAACCATTTGATTGCAGAGAGTTGAAAGATGATTTGCAGGTGAAGATGTGATCTTACCTGGAATACCGCCGAGACCTTCCATTATAAGCTGTTTCAGTGACCATCCTGCGCAATAGCCGGTCAGCATGGAGAGATCGTGGATATGAATGGCAGCGCTTCTGTGAGCCTTGGCAATTTCGTCATCGTATACTTCTGAAAGCCAGTAATTGGCCGTGATGGCACCTGAATTTGAAAGAATGAGACCGCCAACAGAATAGGTGACAGTTGAATTCTCTTTTACTCGCCAGTCATTGATCTTTAAATAGTCATCCACGATATCCTTGTAGTTAAGGAGGGTGGAATTGACATTACGTACCTTCTCTCGCTGCTTACGATAGAGAATATATGCCTTTGCAACATCGGAGTAACCGGACTCGGAGAGAACTTTCTCGACACTGTCCTGTATCTCTTCCACGGTGATCTTGCCGTCCCTGACCTTGGTCTCGAAATCTGAAGCTACTCTAAGCGAAATAAGGTCGATTACGCTTGAATGATATTCCTTCTCTAATGCTTCAAATGCCTTTGTAATGGCTGCTGATATTTTGGAAATATTGAACTCAACTATAGCTCCATCCCTTTTAACTACCTGATACATAGGATCCCTCCCCCTGTGTTTTTTGTGATAATGTAACGATAACATAAAGGGTTTGAGGGTTCAATATGTAGAAGCATATTGTAAGTAAAACGCAAGATATTGTGGTTGAAGGTGTTTTGAATAGATGGAAAAAGGCATAAAAAAGCGGATATGATACGCAAAAAATGTGTATCATATCCGGTCATCTTTAGTATCCGAATGCGAGTGCGCCGCCGTCGAGTGCATAGTCCTGTCCTGTGATATATTTTCCGTGAGGGCCGATCAGGAAAGCTGCCATTGCACCTAAGTCTTTGGTGTCACCGAAATCATGTACAGGGATGCGGTTCAGGATCTGTTGTCTTCGTTTGTCATCCATAACCTCATCCAGCATCTTGGAGTGGAACCAGCCGGGAGCAATGGAGTTTACACAGATGTTATCGTTTGCCCATTCTATGGCAAGACCTCTTGTTAATCCACAAACTGCAGCTTTACTTGTACAGTAGGGGACAACCAGTGAGAATCCAAGATGTGCACTCATGCTGGAGATATTGATGATCCTGCCTTTGAAAGGACTTTTTTTCAGATAAGGATAACAGAGCTGTGACATGGTGAAGACGCATTTAACATTAGTATTCAGAACACGATCAAATTCTTCTTCTGGTACTTCCTGAGCAACACACTTATAAGTGGTTCCTGCGTTGTTGACGAGGAAGTCAAGATGTCCTTCGTGTTTATCTGCAAGTTCTGCAATGATCTTTGTCATGGCGGCTTTATCGTTAATGTCACCTTTGATATGTATGGTGCCGGCCACACTGTCAGGTAAACCATCCTTAACTTTGCCGGTTCTGGAAATTATGTAGACCGTCGCACCCTGAAAAGCCAGCATATTTGCAATGTCAAGACCGATACCGCTTGAACCTCCTGTTACGATTCCGGCATATCCTGTAAGTTCACCCATGTTTTAATTACCTCCTGATTTGCGAATGATGTATTTTAATATGGCGGCACGTTTTGGATTATTATGCTGTGCCAAAGACAAAAGACAAGGTTACTTTAATAATTAAAATTCTCTATGTTATAATGACTGCATATTTCTTGATCTGAAAAAGATTTATATGAAACTTATCCTAAGGGAAAGGAAGTACATATAATGAATGCCACAATCCGAGATGTTGCAGAAGCAGCAGGAGTCAGCATTAGTTCGGTTCACATTGCACTTAGTGGTAAAAAAGGTGTCAGTGAATCTACAAGAGCTCTCATAAAAGAGGTAGCAGAGAGGCTGGGCTATCAGCCAAACGAAAATGCTGCGTCTTTGAAACGTAAAAGACAGAAGATCCTGATAGTCCTGCCGGGGGTGCAGGGAGATAACAGCTTTTTCTATCCGCCCATGTGGCAGGGAATCCATGACTATGTATCAGCACATATTGCAAATGCTGAATTCATTGAAATTCCATATCATTCACATCAACACGATGAAATAGCGCAAAAAGTACATGAGATGCTGCACACCGGTGAAATCGATGGTTATCTCTCAGCGGGACATCTGGAAGTTGTTTCTGATAGTGATTGGGAGTTTATCGATAGTAGAGGAATACCCGTGGTGTTTCTGAACTCATATCGTGAAAACACTGATTACCTTTGCTGCGTTGAGTGTAATTACGAGGTCATCGGCAGAACCATGGCGGAACTGATCACTTCCAGGATCATGTCCTATGGTAGTATCTTCCTTTTGGCCGGTAATCCCAAATTCCATTCACATTCTCAGATTGTCCGCGGATTTGATGCATACCTGAATGAGAATAACATCAAAAATCTGGTGTATAAAGATTTCTCGTGGAGTATTGAAAATGCAAATTATCTCCATATCCTCAGAGAAGTTATGCGCCCCGACATCGCTGCTTGTGCATCGGTATTTTCTCAGGGAACCTACCTTTTGGGACAGGCCCTTGAAGAATCAGGTAAGGTTGATATTTTTTCTGTGGGTTCTGACCTTTCTGAAGATACTCAGGAGCGTGTCAGAAAGGGTGTTTTTAATAACGTTATCCAGAAAAATCCTTATGCTCAGGGTTATTACGGTATTCGCGTCCTGACAGACTATCTTGTCAATGGTAAGGAACCTGAATCCAAAATAGTCTATGTTGGTGCTGACGTGGTATTTAAGAGCAACCTTCCGATGTATGAAAAGAGTAATGTCGGTGCGATGATCTTCTATTAATGATCTATCTTTCCGATTATATTTCCTGGCAGATATAGTTGTGGCAGGCGCTCTTAATGAGATCCCAGTCAAGCTCTGCTCCGACACCCGGTTTGTCCGAAACGTGGATGATACCGTTCTCATCTATGGGGAGATCGCCCTTCATAGGGAGACGGTAATTGTCTTCCGGTACAAAGTATTCAAAATATTTGCAGTTCTTAATAGCACAGCTTACATGAAGATTGGCCATATCCATATAGTTCATTGTTGTAGTATGTATCTCGACATTGAGGCCGAATGCTTCTGCAAGATGTGCTATTTTTAATGTGCCTGTTACGCCGTCTTTCCAGGAAACGTCTGCACGAACAATATCGGCAGCGTGCTGGTTGATGACCTGTGCGACGCCCCAATGACAGCCTCTGGTTGTTTCTGTTGCTGCTATAGGAATATCCAGTGTCTTACACAATTCTGTGTACTTATATAATTCAAAATCACGGAATGGTTCTTCAAACCATTCAAAATTCAGACGTTCCAGTTGTCTGCCGACGCGAACGGCTTCGTCAATGGTGTAATCACCAACAGGATCAGTCATGAGAGCGAAATCCGGACCGACAGCATCGCGGACAGCCTGATGAACAGCCATATCGAACTCTACAGGTCCTGCAGGGTGCATTTTGTAGCCCTTCAGACCTTTGCTCTTATAAAGAAGCGCTTCGTCAACATAATCCTGAATTGTAGGAAGGAAGTTGGAGCTGGCATATGCCGGAAGAGAATCTCTGTAAGCGCCAATGTACTTATAAAGAGGAAGATTCGCTTCCTTGGCACAGATATCCCAAAGTGCTACATCAACAGGTCCGGGAAGGAATACCGGGAAGAATGCTTCGTGTCTGTCTATCACCCAAAGCTCCTGGAAGATTGCCTCCCTGTCGTGGGGATCTCTTCCTAATACAACCGGTGCAACAGTTTCATTTAAATAAGACTCGGAAACAGCTCCTGATCTGGCAGCCATGCAGGTGGCGATTCCTTCGATGCCGGTATCTGTCGTAAGCTTGATGACAAGAACGTCCCAGCCCATTTTTGCGCCTCCCTGACGTTTTTCATCAAACAGGCATTTGCCTCGTTCTACCCACCAGCTTTCAAATTTTTTGATAATCATAGGTCTCCTCCATATTTCAAGGAATATCAATATAAACGCGCAACTAAAACGTTTTGCTTAAGTATATCAGAATAAATAAAAAACACTATTAAACGAACAAAATTAATAGTATTTTCTTCCAAATCACCAAAAAAGATGACAGGTATTGAGTGAAAATGCACAAATAATTTTACTAAAACAACTAAAATGTGAGTAATTATTGACACTTCATTAATGCGGTGATAGTTTAGATGCAGGAATAAGCAAAAACGTTTTATCTGATATACAACAAGTTTTAACGTGTTTGTTCAATAACGTATTTTTGGTCCAAAGACAGGATTACAAAAATAGTCGTGATCATTTTAAGGAGGATTATGAAATGAAGAAAAATGTATTGTCTGGAGTTTTGGCAGGCCTGATGGTCATGTCTCTTGCAGGATGTGGTTCCGGATCTCAGCCGGCAGCAACCACGGCGGCAAAGCCTGCAGAAACAGCAGCACCTGCAGCATCAGAAGAAGCAAAGCCTGCAGAGGCAGCACCTGCAGCATCAGCAGAGGCAAAGCCTGCAGAGGCAGCACCTGCAGCTGATTCCCTTGTACTTCAGTGGTCAGAGGTAAACGGCGATGAGTACGGTGCAACAGTAGGTGCAAAAGCATTCGCAGAAAAGATAAATGAAGTTTCCAACGGTCAGATCACTATCGACCTTTACACAAATGGAACACTTGGAGATGAGAAGACTTCCATGCAGGGAATACAGATGGGAACACTTGATATTTTCCGCGGTAATGCATCTTCACTTTCCAACTATGGTGCTCCAACAATTGCTCTTACAGGTCTTCCTTATCTTTTCAAGGATATGGAGCAGTTCCATGATATGGCAGTTTCTGATCTCGGTCAGCAGATGCTTGATTCTGTAGATACAGATGATTGTGGTTATGTAGCTCTTGGCTGGTTGGTTGAAGGCCCAAGATCAATGTTCATCACAGAGGATACATATAAGAAGCTTGGATCACCGAGTGAATTTACTCTTGATATGATGAACGGACTTAAGATCCGTGTTCCTGAGACAGACCTCATGGTAAACACTATGAATGCTCTTAAGTCTTCTGCAACTCCTATAGCATATTCTGAACTTTATACATCTCTTCAGTCAGGTGTAGTAGACGGTGCAGAGAATGGTGTTACATCCTATCTGTCAAACTCATTTAATGAAGTTGCTCCTTACTTCATCACAGATGCTCACACATTTGGATGCGGCGTTATCCTTATGAATAAGGATAAGTGGAATTCTTTGACAGATGAGCAGAAGGGTTGGATGAATGAGGCAGCAGAAGCAGCTTCAGCAGCTTGCTATGAGTACAATCAGAAGCAGGAACAGGCAGCATTTGATTCATTTGCTGACAAGGGTGTTACAAGGATTGATGTTGCAGATCTCGATAAGTGGCAGGAGGCTTGCCAGAGTGTATATGACACATACTCAGAGGCTGAGCAGGAGACCATCAAGAAGTTAGCAAGCGGTCAGTACTGATAAGGTATG
Organism: Oribacterium sp.; assembly: GCA_024689585.1. Taxonomy (GTDB): domain Bacteria; phylum Bacillota; class Clostridia; order Lachnospirales; family Lachnospiraceae; genus Oribacterium. The sequence goes on along the minus strand of JAILDF010000207.1, from coordinate 16,263 downwards.
AGTGTCATATGTCTTCTTCGGTGTGCATTTGCACATTAGTGGGAAACATAATTCGTGGCACGCCCGCATGAAGTACGTAAATATGCATTTTGCGCGAGGGAGGGCTGTGAGGAATCGCGCCCTTCCCTTTTTCTGTAAGAACAAAGTTGTTGGTCTATGACCGGAGGCGTTTTCATGAAAGATTTCGTTCGATTATGGGAAAAAGTTGACGCTTTTGTCTTTAAATTTCTCAAGTATCTCTGCGCCGCTATGCTCGGCGCACTTATCTGTATTGTTTTTTATATATTCCTTGGAAGATACGTATTACATAACTCACCTATGTGGGGCGAGCCGCTTTCTCTTTTCCTTTTAACCTGGATGAGTATCCTTGGATCTGCTCTGGTTGTACGTTCCAATGAGCACCTGAAAGTAACCATGTTCGATGAAAAGATGTCAAAAAAGGCTCTTATTGCAACTGATATTCTTGCTGAAATCTGTATTCTGATATTTGCCATATTTATGATCGTGTATGGAATGCAGCTTATGAAACAGTCAAGAACCAATACAATGGCCGGTATCAATATCAGATATGCATATATGTATCTTTCACTTCCTGTTACGGGAGTGTTTTACATATTCGCACTGATTTCTCAATGGGTAAGGAGGTTTGATCAGAAATGAGCACAACAGCAATAGCAACATTTCTGCTTATAGCGATTTTTATAGTTCTGATTTTTCTTCGTGTTCCTATCGTATATGCTATCGGAATTGCTTCTCTTGTAGACTTTTTCTACTTAGGAATCAATCCGATGCAGATGGCACTTAAGTTTGTATCAAATTTGAATTCATATACACTGCTGGCTGTCCCGTTTTTTATCACTATGGGTGAACTTATGAGTGCAGGTGGTGTAACAGACAGACTGATAGATTTTTCCAAGGAACTGGTTGGCTGGGTGAGAGGCGGAGCCGCAATGGTTAACGTTGTATCTTCATTTTTCTTTGGAGGAATCTCAGGTTCTTCTTCCGCTGACTGTGCATCCTTAGGACCCATCGAGATAAAGATGATGGAAGAGCAGGGCTATGACAGACCATTCTCAACAGCACTTACAATGGCTTCTTCCGTAGAGGGAATTTTGGTTCCTCCATCTCAGAACATGGTCATCTATACACTTGCGGCAGCAGGTGTAACAACTGTTTCCATAGGACAGCTTTTCCTTGCAGGTTATGTGCCCGGTGCGGTTCTTTCTGTAGTTCTGATGATTTATTCATGGTATTACTCAAAGAAAAATAATATTCCTGTAACCGGAAGATTTTCTCCCAAGGCTTGCGCAAAATCCTTTATCCGTGCTATCTGGGGACTTGCAGCAGTTCTGATTGTTGTAGTCGGTGTCGTAGCAGGTATTTTTACTACAACAGAATCTGCGGCAGTAGCTGTTGTATGGTCTATGGCAGTTGGACTCTTTATTTATAAAGGATTCAAGTTTAGAGATATTCCACGCATCTTCAATAATGTAACTATGATGCTTGGTAAGGTCCTGATCCTTATAGGTGTATCCGGAGCGTTTACGTATCTTCTTACATATCTGAAGATTCCAACAATGGTTACAAACGCGCTGTTCTCATTTACAACAAATAAGATCATGATACTTGTTCTTCTGAATATTTTGATGCTCATCCTTGGATGTCTGATCGAGATGGCCTGTCTGATTCTAATGCTTACACCGGTCATTCTTCCTATTTGGATTTCTCTTGGACTGTCACCTATTCATCTTGGTGTTGTTATGGTTCTGAATCTCGGTATCGGGCTTCTGACACCTCCGGTAGGATCAACATTATTCATTGGTTCTGCGATTTCAGGTATCAGTCTGGAGAGGTTGTCGAAGGCAATGATTCCCTTCTATCTGGTAATGGGTATCGCACTTCTTATCCTCACATATTTCCCGCAGTCCTTTATGTGGCTGCCAATGATGGCATATTAATGGAGGCATAATATGGCTAAGCTTTGGAATAACGATGAAGAAATGTTCACACTAATGAAGGAAAAACTTTATACACCGGTTGTGGGAGATATATTGGATCAGATGGGTTACAAGCATCAGTTTTTACCTGCAAACATTCGTCCCTTGGAGGCTCTTGTACCGGCTGACGCATATATAGACAGAACACAGCCGGATAACAGACTTAAGGTTGCAGGATACGCATGTACAATTCTTGAAAATGATGTGTTCGAAGCTCCGAAGAAGCCGTTTGGACTTCTTACAGAGGCATTGGACCAGCTTAAACCAAATGAAGTATATGTGGCAACAGGTGCGCATAATTCCGCACTGTGGGGCGAACTTCTCACTGCAACGGCTAAAACAAGAGGGGCAGCAGGTGCGGTACTGGACGGATACACAAGAGATACACCTCAGGTTCTGTCGCAGAACTTCCCCGTATTTGCAACTCAATGCTGGGCCCAGGATAGTTCTGTTCGTACTTATGTATGTGATATGAGATGTACGATTGAGATTGGTCAGGTTACGATCCATGACGGAGATCTGGTTTTTGGCGATATTGATGGAGTTTTGATCATCCCTAAAGAAATAAAGGATGAGGTTCTGGAAAAGGCTTTGGAAAAAGCTATGGGTGAAAAGAAGGTAAGAAAAGCCATCGAGGGCGGCATGTCAGCGACAGAAGCGTTTAAAGTATTCGGTATCCTTTGATGGATCCGTTTTCCTTCAGCATATGGTCGTAAAGACAATTGAGCATGGTGAGTAGAATGAATGAAAAAGTTTTTCAGGTAAACCTGCAGGATAATGTTGCGGTAGCTCTTACAGCTCTTGAGGCGGGTAGTACCGTTCCTTTAATAGGTGATACTGAACAGAAAGAGATAACAGCCGTAACTGATATCCCGGTAGGACATAAAATTGCTCTTCGTGACATAAGCGATGGAGAAGACATCGTAAAGTATGGAGTGGTGATCGGTCACGCCATAAAGAATATCCCCAAGGGATCATGGGTGCATCTTGAAGAGATGGCATCGAACTACGATGAGCGTTCAAGCCATCTGGATGCTGTTACAGGTGCTCCGAAGGATATGAGTTACAAATAACCGAAAGGCATGGTACAGAGCTGTGAAACTGGAAGAATTAACCTTTAGAGGATATCAAAGAAAAAACGGAAGACCAGGTATTCGGAACAGGGTATTGGTTATCTACACAGTAAAATGTTCGGAATTTGTAGCAAGACAGATTGTTGAAAGGACAAATTCCCGGGATGTGGAACTTGTTGGATTTGATGGATGTACTGATAATCAGTATGCCATCAATATGTTGATCAGTATGATCCGTCATCCTAATGTTGGCGCAGTCCTCGCTGTCGGATTAGGCTGCGAATACATTCAGCCTGAATGGCTTGCGGATATCGCTACACAGGAAGGAAAATTATCTTCCTGGATGTTTATCCAAAAAGAAGGTGGAACAAGGTTATCAATACAAAAAGGCGAATCCTGGGCTTCCTGGGCAATTCGTGAACTCAGGAGCACTCCTACAGTGCCTATGACCTGGAAGGATCTCGTTATCGGTGCCGAGTGCGGAGGCTCTGATTATACATCAGGGCTTGCCGGTAATGCTGTTGTCGGTCGATTTTTTGACAAACTGACAAGTCTTGGGGGAACGGCAATTTTTGAAGAGATTGTTGAAGCCGTCGGACTTAAGGATGTACTTGTGAAACGCGGAGCTACAGAAAAGGCAAAAGAAGAGATTGCATATACCTATGATAAAGCACTGGAGTACTGTAAGTCGGTAAATCAATATTCGGTAAGTCCCGGCAACTTTGCGGGTGGGCTTTCAACCATCGAAGAGAAGTCCATGGGTGCTATTGTAAAAAGTGGTTCCGGTAAGATTCAGGGTGTGCTGAAAGTAGCACAACGCCCGGAAAAGGAAGGATTATGGCTTCTGGATTCAACACCGGATCCTTACTGGATGCAGTTTGGTATCACCAATCCGAATGACAATGAAGGCCTGATGGATCTTATAAGCTGCGGTGCACATATGGTTTTTCTTGTTACGGGTCGGGGCAGTGTTGTCGGAAGTGCAGTTGGTCCCTGTGTGAAGATAACAGGTAACCATGAGACTTTCGAGCGTATGTCTGAAGACATGGAGTTTGATGCCAGTCCTATTCTGGAAGGCACAAAGAGTATGGCAGAAATGGCAGATGATCTTGCAAGATATGTTGCTGAAATTGCTGACGGAAAAGAAACTAAGTCTGAAGCATTGGGACATAAAGAATTCTTTATTCCCTATAAATATCAAGAGAATACTGTTGCCATCCACAGAAAATGTGAGGAAGGCTAACGAAAAAGAGGGGTAATAAAAATGGCTGCATTTACAGAAGAGGAAATAAATGGATTTCACATGAACGAATGGTACGATCTTGACGGTGAAGTTGCGATCGTAACCGGTGGCGGTACAGGATTGGGTCTTGCTATTACAAGATGTCTTGTATCTGCCGGTGCAAAGGTTGCTGTGGTCAGCAGAAAGTATGAAAAGGCACTGGAAGAATTTGGTGATAATGTTAGATTTTACGAGCATGATATTTCCAATACAGAATATGCTCCGGAGCTTGTTGAAAAAATAGTGAAGGATTTTGGCAAGGTAACGATACTTGTGAACAATGCCGGAAATCACTGTAAGAAGTTTATATGGGATATGACTGTTGATGACTACAAGAGTGTTCTTGATGTGCAGCTTGTAGGTTCTTTCGCAATGACAAAGGCAGTTGTTCCTTATCTGAAGGAACAAAAGCACGGACGTATCATATTTCAGGCTTCAATGACTTCTTATATCGGACAGCCTCAGGTATGCGGATATGCCACAGCCAAAGCAGGGTTTCTTGGAATGATCCATGTTTTGACAGCAGAACTTGCAGAGTTTGGCATAACTGTAAATGCGGTTGCACCGGGATGGATTGACACCCCTATGTTCCATAAGGCGGTTGATACTGATCCTCAGCGTCTTGCAAAAATTATGGGCAGAATACCGGCTAAGACGGTTGGAGATCCAATGGATATAGGAATGGCATGTGCCTTCCTGTGTTCCAAGGCAGCACGTTACATTACCGGTTCCTGCATCCCGGTAGATGGTGGCGCATTGATTGGTTTTTGATTTCTATGAGAGAGGCATTAAAAATGAAATTAAACAATAAGTTTTCAGAAGAACTATTTCTGACAAATGAAACAGGAAGAGAACTTTATCACAAATATGCTGAGCCCATGCCTATCATTGACTATCATTGCCATATTTCTCCAAAGGCAATGTATGAGAATCATGAATTTGAAGATCTTGGTGAGATGTGGCTTGAAGGGGATCATTATAAATGGCGTGCAATGAGAACTTTCGGTATCGAGGAGAAATACATCACAGGAACAGAAACAGATTTTCACGAGAAGTTTCTTGTATTCGCCAAGGTGTTGCCCAAGATGGTCGGAAATCCGATTTTTATATGGTGTGCTCTTGAGCTGAAAAGGTATTTTGACATTGACGAACCTCTGACAGAGGAGAACGCCGAGGAAATATATCAGAAGACAAAAAAGATGATACAAGAGAAGCACATGACGAGACAGTGGTGCATGGAGCATTCAAATGTAAAGCTGGTATCTACAACGGAAGATCCTGTTGATGATCTGGAGTGGCATAAAAAACTGAATGAGCAGAAGACAGCCACAAGAGTCATTACTGCGTTTCGTCCTGATAAGGCGATGTTTATCGAATTGCCTACATTTGACTCGTATTTAAAGCAACTATCGGAGGCGGCAGGAATTGAGATCACATCTTTTAAAACCATGCTTGATGCCCTTGATAGACGACTTCAGTATTTCAAAGAAGTTACAGGCACAACCGTATCCGATGATGGTATCCCTCACTTTACATTTGCTGATTACACTCAGGAGGAAATAGATACTATTTTTGAGAAGGCTCGAAAGAATGAAACTTTGACAGCCGGAGAAGTGGATCAGTATCAGAGTGCATTCCTTATAGAGATGGGCAAGCTTTACAACAAAGAAGGATATATCATGCAATTGCATATCGGCACATATCTGGATGCCAATACTACCGGAGTTCAGAATGTGGGACAGTCTACAGGTTATGACTGCTGTGATGATCAGGCCGGTGTAACTTCTGTTGGTGAGATTCTTAACAGACTGACAATTGCGGGTGAACTTCCAAAAACTATTTTATATCCTCTTGACGGAACAAAAATAGAAACCTGGGCTATACTTGCAGCCGGATTCTGTGATAACGGAACAAAGTCAAAGGTGCAGCTTGGTGCGCCCTGGTGGTTCAATGATCAGCAGTTTGGCATTGAGCGACAGTTTAAGGCATGTGCAAACCTGTATCCGGTCTCATTGTCAGTAGGTATGTTAACAGATTCCAGATCCTTCATTTCTTATCCCAGACACGAACTTTACAGAAGAGTCTTCTGTAACTACCTCGGGGAATTATGCGAAAGAGGTGAATATTTTGGTTCAGAGGAAAATCTGAAAGAAATCATAGAGGATGTCTGTATTCGCAATACAAACGAGTTCTTTGGATTTGGGGTTGAAGTATGATAAGCAGTATCAAAATTGATGAAACCGGTGCGGAACTTTTATATGAAGAAATGACCGGTAAGCCCAAAGGTTCTGTCGTGATATGTCCAGGAGGAGCTTACCTATGGCTAAGTCCCCGGGAAGGATGGCCTGTTGCAAAAGAGTTTGAGAAGGCCGGGTATCAGTGTTACATTCTGAATTATTCTGTAGGAATGGAGAATGCTCCGCTTGGAAAAACACCTCTTAGGCAGTTGGCTTTGGCTGTTTCCAAGGTCAGAGAGGTTGCAAAAGATAAGGGAAATAACACATTTACGGCAGTCTGTGGTTTTTCTGCCGGTGGACATCTTGCGGCATCGCTGGGGGTTCATTGGAATGACCAGACTTTGGGTCTTGGTCTTACTGCAGAAACAATAAGACCGGATGCGATGATCCTTTCATACGCAGTGACGGAATTACATGATTTTGATGGGCATGATCTTGTCAAATGCCTGTGTGGGGATGATGAAGAAATGTTCGAATACCTTGAAGTGGCAAAATACATTACCAGTGACACCCCTCCTTCATTTCTTTGGCACACAGTAACAGACGAAGAGGTATCTGTTCAGGCGTCAATGAATTTTATGAATGGACTTATAAGGAATGGAGTATTTGCAGAGCTCCACTTATATCCACAAGGAGTTCATGGCTTGAGCCTGGCAACACCTGCTGTGGAGGATCCTCAAAAAAACAGGATTGCTGATCCACACGTTGCAAGTTGGAGCGACCAGTGCAAACAGTGGATGGATATTGTTAATCGTTTATGGACGGAGAATCACCGGACGAAACAGAATTTATAAAAGTTAAAATAATAAACCCGAAGAAATCGATCATATGATTTCTTCGGGTTTATTCTATCAAGTTGTGTATATCATGGCATGGCTGCTTTCCGAAAGACACCATAGCCAGAGGAAAAATAGACCACCAAACACGTCTCTAAAAGAATATTTTATTACGGATAAATTGTCCGTAAAACATAAATGATGTAAAATATTCTTTATCACAAGTTTTGTTTTCGGGCCAATTTAATAAGGAGGCAATATGGCTGGATCAAAGGTATATTTTACGGATTTCAGGACGACTGTTGGAACGTCATTGACTGTCAAGATGCAGAAGCTTATTCGCAAGGCAGGTATAGGCAGCATCGATATGGACGGGAAGTTTGTAGCCATCAAAATGCACTTTGGTGAACTTGGAAACCTTTCATATTTAAGGCCCAATTATGCCAAGGCTGTCGCTGATGTGGTTAAGGAGCAGGGAGGGATCCCGTTTCTGACGGATTGCAATACTCTGTATCCGGGCTCACGTAAGAATGCTCTTGAACATCTGGATTGCGCCAATATCAATGGTTTCAATACCATCACCACAGGATGTCAGATAATCATAGGAGATGGTCTCAGAGGAACGGATGATATAGAGGTTCCTGTGCCAAATGGTGAGTACTGTAAGGAGGCTTATATCGGCAGAGCTGTTATGGATGCCGATATCTTTATTTCCCTTACACACTTTAAGGGACATGAGTCTACCGGCTTCGGAGGTGCGATCAAAAATATAGGAATGGGCTGCGGAAGCCGTGCGGGTAAGATGCAGCAGCATAACAGCGGACATCCGACGGTTCATGAGGATATGTGCCGCGGCTGCGGCCGGTGTGCAAAGGAATGCGGCTCAAATGCAATTTACTATGAGAATAAAAAAGCTCATATTGATCAGAATCTGTGCAAGGGCTGCGGTCGGTGTATAGGTGCCTGCGGATTTGATGCGATTGAAAACCTGAACGCTGATGCAAATGAGATACTTGGGCGCAAGATGGCTGAGTACTGTGCCGCAGTGTGCACCGGAAGACCCTGTTTCCATATCAGTCTGGTCCGTGACATTTCGCCAAATTGTGACTGTCATGGTGAAAATGATGCTCCGATACTTCCGGATGTGGGCTTCTTTGCTTCCTTTGATCCGGTTGCCCTTGACCAGGCATGCGTGGATGCTTGTCTCAGATCGACCCCTATGCCCAACAGTCAGCTTTCCGACAATTTAAATAAACCCGGCTGGCATCACCATCACGACCATTTCTTTGATTCCAATCCGAATGTCAGATGGAAAGAGACATTGGAACATGCGGAAAAAATCGGACTTGGGACGCGTGAATATGAATTGATAACCATGTAAAGAGGATGGATGGAAAGAGTATGAAAAGTGATTCAATAAAGAAAATGGTTCTTACGGCAATGTTTCTGGCAATAGGTTTGGTGCTTCCATTCCTGACAGGGCAGATCCCTCAGATAGGAAGTATGTTATTGCCGATGCATATACCGGCATTCTTATGTGCGCTTATCGTCGGAGAAAAGTGGGGGACACCCATGGCATTTATCCTGCCGATTTTAAGGTCGATGATTTTTGGTATGCCTCTGATGTATCCGACCGCCATAGGTATGGCCTTTGAACTTGCAACCTATGCCTTTGTGGCAGGTTATCTTTACAGCCATTCTAAGTGGAAGTGCACTGAGGCTTTATACAAGTGCCTCCTGATAGCGATGGTTGCGGGCAGAGTTGTATGGGGGATTGTTCAGACAGTACTTCTGGGACTTAAGGGTAATGCTTTTACGTTTCAGGCATTCATGGCAGGAGCATTGTTTAAAGCCATACCGGGTATTGCTCTTCAGCTTATATTGATTCCTGCGGTAATGATAGCATTAGATCGCACAAAACTTGTTTCGTTTGATAACAGCAAAAAGGAAAACTCATATCAATCTGATTAAATCGGTTTCTCATTTGATTCATGAAAGCTTGATATGATAATGAGAGGATCTGATTGCAGATTTATATAAACGTGGAGGATAGTAAAATGAGCTTGGTATTCTCAAAAGAGATTGAAAATACGCAGATGCTGATAACACTTGAAGGTCGTCTTGACGGTGCTTCTGTCAGGGAAATTAATAAGGAAATCGTGCCTGAGATAGATACAAAGACAGAGATCGATGAAATAATCATCGATATGGAGAAGCTGAAATATATCTCATCTGCAGGACTGCGTTTTGTCCTTTCAACCCAGAAGAAAATGATCGGCAGGAACGGAAATTTAATAGTCTTCAAACCTACAGAAGATGTAATTGATGTATTTAAATCAACCGGATTTGATGAATTTCTGAATATAGTTTATTCGGATCTGGAGGAAATCAAAAACGAGGATCATCATGTATACCCTTTACGTCCTATACAGCGTTGGATGATGGATACACATTTTAATCGTGTGAATTCTACGATGATGAATGCCGGAGGATTGGTGAGACTTGATGAGTCCATCAATCTGGATATTCTCAAAACATCAGTTGAAACGGTGCTTCAGGATCATGACATATTTAAGTGCCGCTTTGTAGCGGATAAAGATACAGGAGAAATCTGCCAGAGGTTCGATGGTGAGATAGGGGAAATAACCATTGAGAAAATGTCGGATGAAGAATTTGAAAACAGTAAAAATACATTAAAAAAGATTTACAAGCTTATAGGCAGTCAATTATGGAATATAAGGTTAATCCGCACTGACTCAGCACAATATATTTTCGTGGATTTCTATCATGGAATTTTAGATGGTGTTGCCATCGTATTGCTCTTTTGGAGGGAAATAGATAAGTATTATAAATCACTTCTTGGCGGCAAGACCGTCGATGAACTCAGACGCATCCCTACCAGTTATGCGGCATATATCCGTGAAGAGCTTTCAAGCGATGATGAAGAAACAATGAAGGAGGGAATAAATTACTGGAAAGCTATGACAGAGGGCTTTTCTAAAGAAAAACATCTTCCGCCTAAGGATTCAAATGCAGAGTCTGAAGATGCTGAAGAAGACTTCCCATTTGATTCTATTGATAAGGCATTCTTTAAAGATAAACCTTTCAGCGAACACTGCTTTTTTATGGGTGCTGCGATGCTGACAATGGCAAAGGTCACCGGTGAAAAAGAAGTGATAATGAGCTGGGTTCATAACGGCAGAACCAATGGAAAAGAGTTCCGTCTCATGGGCATAATGCTTGAACAGTTCCCAATCCGGTGGAGCTTTTCGGAAGATGAAAATACCAATGATTTTTTATCGAAGCTTGAAGATAAGATAAAAGAAGAAACCCTCCACAGACGAAGTCTGGGAACGGTTTACGAAGAAGGTGTTCAGATTAACTTTTCATGTTTTATCCTTCAAAAAGGAGCAATCGGAAGACACGGAACCATATCTTTAGGCGGTATAAAGAATCAAATAGAGGAGCTGCCGCAAAGTGAGGAAAGTGCTTCGGAAAGCGCGATGGATATAGAGCTCAATGAGCATGAAGACGGAACTTATTCACTGGTTCTTGATTATGATGCGGGACTTTATTCCTATTCTGCCATGAAGAATTTTGCAGATACAATGCAGGAGATTATAAGGAAGATGAAGGAAAACTCCGGCATTTTGGATATTCTTAAATAAAGAATTGTTGAACCGTAAAAGTAATGTGATATCCCCGGGAGAAAATGTAAATGGATAAAGAGCTTACTAAGCTTTTGGATAGCTTTAATGATAATAAAAAAAAATATGACAGAGAGTCAACGGTTGTGGATATGTTCCGAAGAACCGTTGAAAACTATCCGGATAACGAAGCAGTCATATTTAAGGATAAAAGACTGACTTATGGTGAAGTGGATAGTATTTCAGATGCTCTTGCAGTGTATCTTTTATCAAAGGGGATGGGAAGAGGAAAGGTTGTTGCTGTTCTTATACCAAGATGCGAGCTGATGGTGACAGTTTCTCTGGGTATAATGAAAACAGGAGCAGCTTATCTGCCTCTTGATCCGGCCTATCCTGATGAAAGACTTTCTTTCATGCGTCAGGATGCAGCCGCAGATATAATCATAGCCGCCGATGAATTGAAAGAACGAGCGCAGATCATAGGAAATAATTCGGCTGAAATCTTTCCTGCTTCAGAAATCGAAAAATTGAATGAAGTTGAAAAAGATACAAATCTCCTTTCAGCGGCTCCGAAGCCTGCAGATTTGTTTATGCTTATTTATACCTCGGGAACAACGGGAGTGCCTAAAGGAGTGCGGCTTCTGCATAAAAATGTTATGGCATACTGTGCATGGTACAGAGGATATTTTAATAACACTCCGGAATGGCATGTGACCTGTTACAACAGCTATGGGTTTGATGGTTCTATAGCGGATATGTATCCTTCACTTACAGTTGGTGCATGTATTGTTGTGATTCCGGAAGAGATGAAGCTGGATCTTCCGGAATTGGCAGAAACCATACGAAAAGAACATATCATACTTGCGGATCTTCCAAGCCAGGTGGGACGTCAGTTTGCACTGACCATGGATTGCCCGGAGCTTAAGTATATTGTGGTTGGAGGAGAAAGACTGTCTCCTTTCGAACCGAGATTCCCTTATATAGTTGTGAATGAATACGGACCGACAGAGTCAACAGTATCCATTACAGCATATAATGTGACAAAATTTGAAGAAGATTATCCTATCGGTAAGCCAAATGATAACACAGCGATCTATATTGTGGATGAAGATGGAAAGCGTGTTCCGCCCGGAATGAAGGGTGAACTTTGTGTTGCGGGAGTACAGGTTACGGGTGGGTATCTCAACAGACCGGAAGCAACAGCAAAGTCCTTTATAAAAAATCCATTTTCGGATGATCCTGATTATGCCGTACTTTATAAAACAGGTGATGTGGCAAGCTATGAAGAGGATGGAACCATACGTTTTCACGGAAGAAGGGATGGCCTTGTAAAAATCCGTGGTTTCAGAATTGAACTCGGGGAAGTAGAGGGAGTGCTTCGCTCGCATCCTGATGTTAAGGATGTTGCCGTGGTAGCCTGGGATGCACCAAGGGGCGGACAGATGCTGGCGGCTTATATAGTATCGGATAAAGAGCTTAACAAAGACGAGCTTTCTTCCTTTATCACCAAGGATAAGCCACCATATATGGTTCCGGCATATTTTGAGAGAATTGAACGCATTCCTTTAAATCAGAATGGAAAGCTTAACAAAAAGGCATTACCGCAGCCTGATTTTAAAGAAAGTGCAAATGAATATAAAGAGCCTTCAAATGAGATTGAGAGAGATCTTTGCAAAGGCTTTGAACGTGCACTTGGGCTCGAAAAAGTCAGTGCCGATGCAGACTTTTTTGAAATCGGCGGAGACAGTTTATCGGTAATGCGACTTATTTCGGAATGCAGTAAACATTTGCTTTCATTCAAAATATTATATGAAGGAAGAAGTCCGGAGGGAATCGCTAAAATTCTTGAAAAACGTGATATGCCGATATCTCTCGAAGGCAGTAAAAAGGAGGGCCACTTCTTTGGGCCGCTTCACAGGCAGCATTATGACTGGGGTAACGAGATAGAAGAAGGTTATGGGCTTCACTGTGATGCAACAATTCACCTTGGAAGAAAAACGGATCCGGAAAAACTGGCGGAGGCTGTAAGGCAGGTGATTCTTGCGCATCCTGCTGTTGATGCAAGGCTCAGGGAAGCTGAAGACGGGTCTCTCCGTTGGTTTTGGGATGAAAAAAGTCTTGATGATTTTAAGGTCATACCTGAAAGAATTGTGCGCTCCGACTACGATGAACTCCGAAAGAATATCCGAAAGAGCATGAACCTTCCGAATGAGAGGATGTTTCTGATGAGGATATTCATCATTGAGGAACCGGATGGTACTGAGTCAACAGACTTTTATTTTGATTTCCTTCATCCGATCATTGATGGTGACTCCATAGAAATCTTTATTGAAGATGTGAATGCAGCATATTCAGGTCAGATACCGGAGAAAGAAAAGTTCAGTGTTCTTGATTATTATGACCAGATCGAAGGAGACATGGATAGCGAAGATTATAAAAAGGAGGTTGAGTGGAATGATAAATTCACTGATTCCTTCAGTTATAAAAAATCAGAACTTCGGGGCGATCTTGATCCGGGTGATGATAATCACACCCTTGATACTTTTGAAAAGCTTGATATCTGCCTTTCCGATGTAGATGACTTTACGGAGAAATATAATGTAACTGAAGGAAGTCTGCTGGCTGCGGCCTTCGGATTTATGCAGGCAAAGTGTAACGGAGAAAGCGGAGCGGTAACGCTTACGATTTATAACGCCAGAGATGATGCGCGTTTTGAACGTACACTTGGTGCAATTTATAGGCATTACCCTCTTTGCGTAGCTGTAGAGGATGATATGTCAGGCGTGGATTTTGTACGCCAGACGGAAGAGAATATCCTTCTCTGCCGGGCTCATGCACTGTATTCGGCTGATCCTGTTCCGCTTATAACAGCATTTTCCTATCAGGGTGTAGATAAGGCGGAGACTTTCGAATTCTGCGGAGATATGGCAAGGTACGAGGAGATAGAGGACTATGAATATGAAGTATGGGATTTCTTCGTACACCGCAGAGAGGACGGATTCTATCTGAATCTAACCTACAATACCCTTGCTTACAGTGATGAATTTGTTAAGCGCTTTAAGAAGGGCTATGAAGATGTTATCAGGGGTATACTTTCATTGAAAACCATAAGGGAAATAAAAAAGCATGAAGAAAATTGAATTGAGTGAACACTTTACCTATAAAAAGCTCCTGCTTTATTCCCTGCCGGTCATCGGACATGCAATAGCGATTCTTTCCTTTACCATGGCAGATGGTTATTTTGTGTCAAATCTTCTGGGTGTAAATGCTTTTGCGGCAGTTGAATTCGTGCAACCCATATTTCTCGTGATTTTTGCGATGGGATTTATGTTCGGCTCCGGTTCCAGCGCCGCAATAGCAGCACATAAGGGAAAAGGAGAAATGGACAAGGCCCGGGAAATCTTCAGCATGATGATTGCTGCAATGGCCATAGCAGGAGTAATCCTGGGAATATTGGTGCTTATGACTTTGCCCCGGATCCTGCATTATTGCGGAGCCACTGAGGAGATAATGCCCTATTGCCGGGATTATGCGGTTTTACTTTTTGCCTTTATGCCCATGCATCTTTTCCAGTCCTGTTTCGATTCGCTTTGGGCCATCACGGAACGGGTCTGGTTAGGCTTTGGAATATCCATAATCAGCGGATTGATAAATGTTATTCTGGACTATGTATTGATAAAATATTTCAACATGGGTGTATCGGGAGCTGCTTTTGCTACCTCTTTTGCTGCTACGGTCGGAGCAGTATTGATTCTGCGTTTATTTCTTAAAAAGGACGAGGGAGGTTTATATTTCGTTAAGTTCTCCTTTGATCTTAAGCGTTTTTTTGAAATATGCTTTAATGGCGCTTCTGAAATGGTTGATACCGTCTCGGAAAGTATTACTGAACTTGTTATGAACGTGCAGCTTATAAAGCTGTTTGGTGCTTCAGGGGTAGCCGCAATGGGAATTTTAAATTATACCATTGGAGTTTTTATTGCGGTATTTTATGGTTTTTCAACCACAACCGTAGCAATTGTCGGATACAAGCATGGTCAGGGGGATAAAGCGGAGGTTCAGGGACTCCTTAAAAAGGGAGCAGTAATAACCATTATTTCAGGTATCATAGCTAATGCTGCCTGCCTGCTTTTGGCAGAACCTATTGCCTGCCTGTATGTAGGCTACGATGAGGGAGTTAAGTCACTCACGGCAAATGTCCTCAGAATAAATGCTTTCTCATGCGTTTTCTACGGACTGTCACTGTTTGCAGCTTCTTTTTTCACAGGTCTGGAGGATGGACTTGCTTCAATTATCATTGCAATGTTTCTTTCGCTGATCGCACCTATAACGGCAATATTTACATTGCCTGCGATTTTCGGCAGAGACGCAATATGGTTTTCAACACCGGTGGCTACATTTGCCACAGTGTTACTTTGTATGATTCTTATTAAAACAAGATACAGATCAATCAGAAACAGTAGTTGGACCTAAAGGGGGGTAATATGTGGGACAGAAAATATTTTGATCAACTTAAGGCAAAACGTGAACAGATGGTAAGCGGCGGAGGACCGGAAAGAATTAAACGCCAGCACGAAAAGGGCAAAATGACCGCCAGGGAGAGGATTATCGAATTAGTTGACAAAGGAAGTTTTGTAGAGATAGCAGGACTTCAGATTTCAGATGTACCTCTTGAAGAAGCTCATGGAAAAGATTATCCTGGCGACGGTGTTGTTACCGGATACGGACTCATAAACGGAAGACAGGTGTTCATCTCATCACAGGATTTCACGGTAATGGGCGGAACCATCAGCAAAGGTAATGCACGAAAAGTGAAGAACCTTATTCAGCTTGCAATAGATCATAAGGCACCATATATATCAATAAATGACAGCGGCGGAGCAAGAATTGATGAGGGTATATATGCTCTGGATGCCTGCTCTGAAATATTGAACTCAAATGCGCGTGCTTCAGGAGTCATTCCTCAGATTGCGGTAATTCTGGGCTCCTGTGCCGGAGTGGCATGTTATTCCCCGGCACTGATGGATTTCGTCATCATGCAGAAGGATAACGGACAGATGTATCTTACCGGTCCGGAGGTTGTAAAGGAAGCCCTTGGTGAGACTGTCACAATGGACGAACTTGGGGGAAGCCGGCTCCATATGGAAAAGTCCGGAGTAGCACATTTCTGCTATGAAGATGATGCCAACTGCCTTGCGAAAGTCAGGGAGCTTCTGGATTATCTTCCACAGAGCTATGATGACCGTCCTGCATA
>JAILDF010000103.1 GCA_024689585.1 Oribacterium sp. | reverse complement strand
TTATACGGTTCTTGTGGAAGGAGATGATACCAATGAACCTATCGCCGATACAGTACGCGGTATCCTTGACGGACATATAGTTCTGTCGAGAGCACTGGCGGCGGAGAACCATTACCCCGCCATAAACATTGGCGCCAGCGTAAGCCGTCTTATGTCTGAGATCGTATCACCGGAGCATTACAAATATGCTTCCAATATGAGAAACCTTTTGGGACTCTATCAGAAAAATGCAGATCTCATTTCCATAGGAGCTTATAAAAAAGGTACCAATGCCGCACTGGATGAGGCGGTGAGCAAGTACGTAGACATCAATAAGTTTTTGTGTCAGGGGACAAAAGAATCTTTCAGCTATGATGATGTGCTTAAACAGATGAAAAGAATAGTGGGATAAAAGATAAAGGGAGAAAGGAAAAAAGGCAGTAACAATGAAAAAGTTTCAATACAATCTTCAGTCAGTGCTTGAGTATAAGCAGAGGATACTTGATGATCTCAAGGAACAATATGCTTTAAGAATGAAGTTTGTGGAAGAGAAGAAACTTGAGATCCAGAACTTAAGAGCCAAGGCAGACGCCCTTACAGTTGAATTTGATGAGGTTAAAAAGACCGGGGCAGCCATAGAAAAGTTCCTTATGTATTCATCAATGATCGACAATCTGGATAAACAGGTAGAGATTGAGAAAGAAGCACTTAAGATTTTGCAGGCTAATGCCGATAAGAAAAAGGATGAGGTTGTGGCGGCAAACATCGATGTCAATAAGTTTGTAAAGCTTAAAGAGAAGAAGCAGATGATCTATAAGGCTCAGGAGCAGAAGGATCAGGAAGCTTTCATCGATGAGTTTGTTTCCAATCAGGCTAATTCCATCGGGAGATCGGCCTGACAACGCAGAGTAAAAGGTGATCCTCATGCAATGCATGGATTACATATATTTAAACCAACATTATCTTATTTAAGAAAGGAGGCAAAATTTGGAACTTGTTAGTAACTATTTTTCAGGTTCTGCGGGCACAGTGACATTTGGTCCGGGTGGACCCGGATACGGTTCCGACAGCGGCTCATCCGGCACAGGCGGGATTGATTTCTCAAACCTTATGGCGGAAAAGAGTACATCCGACTACAGGGATATCAAGAGCAATGTAGGAAACAAGACTCAGAACGCTCAAAACGGTCCCTCAAGAGAAAAGGACGATACGGTCAAGGCTACAGCCAAACAGACAACTAAGGAGACAACAAAACAGACAGCTAAGGAGACTCAGGAAACAGACAATTCCGATGAGATGAAGGCAAGGACAGAGGAGGATATAGCAGCTCTTCAGGCACTTGTAAGTGCCATGGAGGCCGACATGATTGTTTCTGATGTTAACACCGGAGTCGAACTTCCAACAGAGGATGACACAGCGGCTCTCAGTGCACTGGTCAGTTCCCTTGAGACCGACAGGATCACTCCTAACGGTAACGCCGGAGTTGAACTGGTTACCGAGAGAATTGTGACAGAGGCGAAAGCACCTTCAGTAACAGCTCAGACAAAGGCTTCAGACGATACTACAGGGCCTGTACCGGTAATGCAGAATACCGTTCCGGTTGAGGATGGAAATTCTGTGACAATAACTGAGAGAAACGGCGAAGATACGGAGGCTGTAAACAAGACAGCACTTGAGACTGAAAGAAACGGTGCGGCTGTCACAGATGCAAAAACCGAGAACGTTGTTGATGACACAAAGATGAGTCGTGAGGAAATCCTTAAGAGTCTTGAAGGTCAGGGACACATCATATCCAACAGCGGAAGTTATCCAAAGGGAGAACCTTCCAACGACACCAACGGACCTACAGGAAGACCGGATGGCAACAATCTGAATACCGAAAAAGTTGAGATTGGTCCCAATGTTTCAAAGGCGAAAGAGAATACCGAAAAAGAGACAGTAACAGAAACAGAGACAAATCAGAATCAGACAGCAGAAATCCCGGTAGGATTTGCAACCCAGACACAGAAAACCACTGTACAGCAGCAGGAATTACCGGTGGGCACCAACGAGACCATGATGATGCGAACAACAGAGTCAACTCTTACAGATGACCTTACAAATCTTGTTTCTTCAAGATTCCCCTCAAAGAACGGTCAGCTTACCATAGAGCTTGATCCTGAAAATCTCGGCAAGATCACCATCAATGTGAATTACGACAGCGGACATGCAGCGGTATCCATAAGTGCCACAAACAGTAAGACCCTTGAGATGCTTACCCAGAGTGCTCCTCAGATGGCAAATATCATTCAGCAGAAGACAGGTCAGCAGACTGATGTATTTGTGCCGAATACGCAGCAAAGCAACACAAAGCATGACATGGCTGAAGGAAGAGAGTCAAACGAGAACAGAGAACAGCAGAGATCACGTCAGAATGATCAGCAGTCAAGAAGTGACGAGACAAGCAGTACAGCATTCCTGCATCAGATGAGGCTTGGAC
Source organism: Oribacterium sp. (assembly GCA_024689585.1). GTDB lineage: Bacteria > Bacillota > Clostridia > Lachnospirales > Lachnospiraceae > Oribacterium. Next base: position 2,489 of record JAILDF010000103.1, on the reverse strand, counting down.
TTGTGTAAGGTTAACTTAACAATACTCATAAAAGCCGACTCATGAAATTTAAAATCAGAAAGGAGAAGTATATGGCAGAAGTTTCGGGAGTATCCGGAAGTACCAGTCCGTACAACACCGGAAGCTATTCCGTAGAATCCAATGATAAGAACACACTGTCCATAACCAGTTACTTTAAGCTTCTGGCAGCGCAGCTTTCAAGCCAGGATATGACCAATCCCATGGACAACAGTGAACTTCTGGCGCAGATGTCCCAGATGGCCATGGTGCAGTCACTTTCCTCCATGACAAAATCCGTTGACAGCCAGATAGCATTTGCTCAGCAGAGCTACTCGGTTGGGATGATCGGTAAAGAGGTAACGGTTCTTGTGGAAGGTGAAGCCGGATCCGGACAGTCCACCACAACCAAAACAGGAATCGTGGAATCTGTGCATCTTACGGATGACGAACCTATCATAAGGCTTAAGGGTGATACGACAGATTACAAGATCTCGGATATCGCAAGCATCAGTAACGGTAGTTCTGCAGGAAGCTCTGCTTTAGAGCCGGGATCAACCGGATAGGTTTAAACAATATTTTCAAGAAAGCCGGGACCGACCGGATAGATAAAACAGAATATTGAAGAAAGGAAAGTTATGGATTTTGATCTTACTTCAAGGAGACTGCAGTCAGTAGAATACAGTAATCTCACAAAAAACAGAACTGAAGCAGTCAACACAAATGATACCGGTACTTCCTTTCAGGAACAATTGTCGAAACTACAGAACGAGGCAAAAGAAGATTTGAGCTTCAGTAAGCACGCGGTGAGGCGTCTCGAGGAGAGAAACATCGAGATGAATGACGGTCTTATGGATGATCTCAGGAATGCAGTTTCGGAGGCGAAAAAGAAAGGCGCAAAGGATGTAGCGGTTATCGGTCGTCAGGGGATTTTTATAGTAAATGTTCCCAACAATGTTGTGGTGACTACCATGGCAGAGGACGATATGAAGAACAAAACACTTACAAATATAGACAGTGCAGTATTTATGTAGGCAGGACCTTTTCAGGATGCCGGGAGCCCGTCCCGAAGTGACGGCTCCGGGGCTGCACTTATCTATCCAAAACTTATCAGGATGAATAAGGTGAACAGTGACTACGCGGTTTGGATGCCGCAAAAACCTGTTCCGGGTATAGAAAGGATTTAGAATTATGTTAAGAGCAATGGATGCAGCAGTTGCAGGATTAAGAGCACATCAGGGAAAGCTTGATGTATTATCTAACAATATAGCCAATGTCAACACCTTTGGCTTCAAGGCTCAGAGCTATTCATTTAAGGATACCCTTTATCATACAACCAATGCTTCTGCAATGGGAACTACAACAACTGATAAAACTGCAGCTTTGACCGGTGGTACTAATGCCGCCCAGTATGGTTACGGATCACTCACAGGAAGTATAGCAACAGATTTCACATCTTCAACACCTTCCTATATCGGTGGTTTTAATGCTTCCATAAACGGCTCCGGTTTTTTCATTACCAGCTCACAGAATATCGTAGCCGGAATAAAGATAAATCAGGAGAATACTACGGATGCTGTTAAAGAGACAACAAATATAATGAAAACAACCGGTTTTAATTATACAAGAGTAGGTCAGTTCAATGTGGACAGTAACGGTATGATCGTGGATTCCAACGGAAATTTCGTATATGGATACAGACCGGATTCTTTTACGGATGCAAAGACTTATGGAATGCCTGGAACCGGTTATAATAAACAGCTGGTTCCGCTGAGAGCTCCTGTGGCAGGTACCAATGTTGTTAATCCGACAACCGGTGACCCTGTTACCACAACAGCTGCGATGTTTCAAGGGCTTCCTTCGATTCCGATAAAAAGCATTGAGATAGGAAATGACGGAGTTGTCAAGGCGATAGTTGAACAGGAGGTTCAGACAAGCGGCACTGCCGGTAAGATCACCAAAGAGATTTCCATAGTTATCGGTAAGGTTGCCATCGCTTCCTTCCAGAACCAGGAGGGTCTCATGAAGGCCGGAAACAATACCTTCACAACAGCATCAAGCGACAATACCGGTGATGTTACAGCAACCGAGCCGGGCGTTGGTGCCACACCTACTCTTATGGCAGGCTACCTTGAGAACTCCAATGTTGATCTCGCAAAGGAATTTACTGATATGATCACCTCTCAGAGAGGTTTCCAGGCTAATTCCAAAGTTATTACGGTTTCTGACGAAATTCTGCAGGAACTTGTAAATATGAAGAGATAAACTTATAATAGCTCTTAAAAAGCATAAAAATCTTGATAGCGGCGTTATATATAACGCCGCTATAGCCGATAAATTGAGAAGGAATACTATTTTATGATCGAACTTATCCGATTAAACGGTGAACCACTGTACGTAAATTACCTCCAGATACTGTCGATCGAAAAGATACCTGAAACCAAGGTTAAGCTTACCACGGGCGATTATTATCTGGTTAAGAATACATTGGA
>JAILDF010000160.1 GCA_024689585.1 Oribacterium sp. | reverse complement strand
GAGGCATAGCATGCAGGTAAAAAAAGAAGATATCAGTAGTAATATCCTTAACACAGCAAAGCGGCTGTTTATCAGGCGCGGGTATGAGGATACTTCTCTAAAGATGATTGCTGAGAAGTGCTCTATCAGTAAGAGCAATATCTATCGTTACTACAGTTCTAAAGAAGATATCTATGAGACAATCGTCAGTCCTGCAAGAGAAGAGATCCTCAGCAAAGCACCGTACTTTTTTTCTCAGGAGATCATTAAAAAGAGCACAGCCGATAAATGTGAAGAAGTTCCGCTTATCCTTTCAGGATTGATGAGCAGTTTTCATTCAGAGATTCTGATCATGCTCAAGTCAGAAAACGGAGCGGACAGGATAATGCTTGAGAAACTTATAACTGACAGTTTTATAAACACCTGCCCGATCGAAAAGAACGGATCTAAAGAGATGATTTCCAAGATGCTGATATTTGGTCTTACAGATATCCTTATGAAGTATTCGGATGAAGAAGACCTGCTGAGAGAATTACGTCCGCTTATCTGTTATCACTATCTCGGTCTTAACGGATTGAAGGAAGCAAGATAAGGAGATTCACATATATGAAGGGAGCATTTAATACTCTGAGATCTTTTAAAAGGATCCCGGACATTACACTCTATTCTTTGGATTATACGGCTGATTATCAGTTGGAACGTCTGCTAAAGATGGGGGCAGGAAGTGACAGTGAATTTGCAAACAATGTCTGCAGGATACTTCTGAACGGACTTCCCGTGAAAATAAGGCCCGAAGGAGCATGCAGCACCTTTGTTGCAGATACTCCTGAAAGTGAACGGCTTTTAGCCAGAAATTTTGACTATAAGACAGGTATGGCTATGCTCGTTAAGACCTCTCCCAGGAAAGGTTATAGATCACTGGCATTATCTAATCTGGGGCATATCGGATTTGACGAGAATAATCTTCCGGAGAAGAACCTGATCAACAGATTTAAGACTCTGGCATCGGTATACAGTCCGCTCGATGGGATGAATGAGAAAGGTTTTGCAGTTGCAGTGAATACTGCAGTAGAACAGATAACGCATCAGGATACCGGAAAGACGAAAGTAATGACAACACTTGCAATCAGGATGCTGCTGGATAAAGCTTCTGACGTGGAAGATGGCATAAAGATACTGCAAAATGTTGATATGAATTCAAGCGGTAAGATCGGATATCATTTTCAAATGGCTGATCGGAAGGGGGATTCGGCCGTCATCGAATACATCGATAACAGAATGGTCGTCATCAGGAAAGATAAGGCGGATCCCTGTTTCTGTCTGACGAATTTCACATTATCGACAGGGGAAAAGAATGGTACCGGTAAAGAGCGCTTTGAGATAATGGAGGAAGACCTGAAAAAGAATAATGCGATCATGAGCGAAACCTCAGCGATGGAGCTTCTTGATAAGGCTCAAATGGATGGGCACAGATACTATGAGCCAGGTCACATGTATTATGACAGCAAGACCCAGTGGTCCGTAATATATAATCTTTCAAATTGCTCGGCATCCATATCTATAGGCTCGGATTTTGGCAGGTGTTTTAAGGTAAGACTGTGAAAATGAAGAAGTACGGATAACATTAGTTAACTGAGAGGGATAAGAGGTTGAAAGCAATAAAATATGATATAACAAGGATCAAAGGTGGGACAGATAATTGCTATCTTGTTTCTGATGGTAAGAAGGCGATTCTGTTTGATACTTCGAGTGCCAAAAGCATAGATCAGGTAATCAAGGTGTGCAGCAGGTATGAGATGAAGGCGTTAGTGCTTTCACATCCACACTTTGATCATGCCGAAAATGCTGCAGCCATATCGGAACGGTTCAATATACCGGTTGCTTACCATAAAGCTGATGATGAGATCTTCGATAACTACAATGCACAGCCCTTAAGTTCATATGGGATAGTGGGCTTCGTTGTCCTGAAGATGTCGCTTAAGGCATTGCGGAACACTAAGGTTACCCGCCCGGAAAATCATTTTTACATAGAGGAAGGAGATACGTTCGCAGATTACGGTTTCCCTGATATCAGAGTCGTCGAACTTCCGGGGCATACGAAAGGTTCGATAGGTCTTCTCATACAAGACCACGCGGTTCTGGTGGGAGATGCACTCGATAACTGGATCAGGCCGGGGGTAGGACATCTGTACTACGATCGTGACATTTTAAGAAAGACGTCTGACAGGATCCGTTCATTTGGCCCGCGCCAGATCTTTTATGGTCACGGTAATCCTACGGATAAGTTCTAAGTATTTACCATAGCGGGTAACTTATTTAAGGAGAATCTGAAATAATGATAACGGTTGAAGAAATACTGGAATATCTTAATTCGGACAGAATGGAGGATATGACAGAAAAGTTAATGTGGATTGGGAAGACAATCAGGCTGTATAGGCACTGAGGAATATGGCTGAAGACGGTGATGTTACAATTCAGATGTCAATGTATGACGGTTTTGAACAGGTGGGCTCAATTTATATGAGGTTACGCTGTCAAACTACCGTGTCAGTACAGCCTCGGCAGCTCAGGCAAATTTTGCTCATGAACAAAGGCTGCACAGGCTGCTTCTGAAAATATTGCTGTTCCTCAGAAGCTGATCTGCTGCCCCTTCTCCGGTTCATCAAATTTTAATACAGACATACCGCCATAAAAAGAATGATTATGGTAAAATGTTAACCAAAATATACATGCAGCAGAAAGGAGAGAATAGTATGTCTGATAAGATTACGATGACAGCTGACAATGCGTTGAAGAAACTGATGGATGGCAATAAAATGTACGTGGAAAACAGTGAAAATCATGGCGATGTTTCATCGGCTGTCCGGCTTAAAACCTGCACAAAAGGACAGGAGCCTTTTGCAGTAGTGGTTACGTGTTCGGATTCAAGAGTAATACCGGAAACTATCTTTTCAGCAGGAATAGGTGAGGTTTTCGTCATAAGAGTTGCGGGCAATGTCATCGACGACCATCAGCTTGGAAGTATAGAGTATTCGGCAAGTCATCTGGGTACAAGACTTATCATGGTTTTGGGACATACAAATTGCGGTGCGGTAGGTGCAGCATTCCATCCGGATGACGACAATAAGTATATAAGGTTTATTCTGCATGAGATCAGGTCTGCCATGGGCGATGAAACCGATCCGGACAAGGTCTGCATCCTGAATATTAAGCACAGTGTAGCCGCCATCGAGGAAAGTCTCGAGATACAGAAGGAGGAGCATGAGCACAGTCTCAAGGTTGTTGGAGCTTTATATCATATCGATACCGGTGAAGTGGAGCTGGTATGAGTGCTGATGACAAGGATAACCGGAATCTGTTCATGAACTGTTACTTGGATATCTTGAAAAAGTGATTAAAAAGAAAAAAGTCCTGCGATCCACTCTGTGAGCGGGTTTCAGGACTTTTATAAATTTTACAGATGCACGTTACGCATCTCTGATACTTGGCTTAAAATCGCCTGACACATAACAATGTCATTAAGTAACGGAGAAAATATTTACGTTAACGAATATCATTTACCGATTTAAGATTAAAGCATAAAGCGTTATAATGGGATGAAGATGTCATTTTGATCTGACATTCACTTGCCATGGATGCCACCATGAAGGATACCATGAAGCTCTCAAGGATACTTCCGTTGGACCGAGAAGCGGTTGAAAAAATATATAGGGCTGCAATGTGAGAATATGAACAAATTTTTTATAAAGAAAGGTTGGCAGAGATTGCTTATGAACGAAGACGCTATCAGGAAAAAACAATTTTTATTATGCTGCGGGGCATTTATCGCAAACGGAATGCTGGCACTCTCCACAGGATCGCTGCTCCCGTTTCTGAGGGAGGCCAATGGTCTTGACTATGCATTTTGCGGACTCATAGTAAGCCTTCATTCGGTGGGAAATCTGATATCCGGATTCTTTGCCGGGACACTTGCCATGATGATCGGAAGGAAAAAAAGTATACTTCTGTTTGAGACTTTTTTTCCTATCTCCGTTATATTGATGCTTTCCGGAAGCAGACCTCTTTTGGCTTTTGCTTTTCTGGCTACGGGGCTTGCAAGAGGGGCATGCAGTAATTATTGCAATGTGAAGATCAACTCCATAGCACCCGGAATAGCCTGGGTTTTAAACTGTCTGCATGCCTGTTTTGCGGTTGGAGCCTTCGTATTCCCGCTTGTTCTGATGCTTTTCACCAAAGCAAACAATGAGTACTGGGTTTATGCCTGCTGGTTCCTTACGGCAGTGGGAGTGATATCCTGGTTTTTATATTTTATAATCCCTGAGGATGAGGATAAAAAATCAGATAAAGACGAGACGGATGCAAAAAACAGGGTGAGAGAGACCCTTGGCTTTTTCCAGGAGCCAATGTTTTACATGTGCACCGCAACCTTGTTTTTCTATTTATGTGCAGAAACGGGAGTCATCGGATGGATGATAACCTACTTCAAGGATACAGGGCTTCTGGATCCAAATCTTTCTCAGGTAACCGCAAGCATACTTTGGATAATGATCCTGGCCGGAAGGCTTACAGTCGCATGGCTTTCAACAAAGTACAGGAAGGAAAACCTTCTTCCTGCAATGGGTATAGGCATAGTTGTTTTCTTTATGGTTCTTATCATTTCAAAAACAACCGTACCGATCATTATAGGAATCATGGGCTTCGGATTTTCCATGGCTGGCATATATGCCACAACAGTTTCATTTGCCGGTGAGATCATTAAAAAGTACAATCTGGCCTGGAGCTTCATACTTACGATTGCAAGTCTTGGATCCATCATAATGCCGGCGATCATAGGATTGATCGCAGATAATTACGGAATAGCATTGGGAATAAGCAGTATAGCGGTAGCACTGTTTATAGATATGGTATGTATAATGAAGCTTGTAAGCCATGTAAAAAATAAGGTCCCGGTTTGATATATAGTTTCTTTTTTCAGCTTCCTGTATAATACAAAGTACAGATGAAACCGGTAGTTCTGAATCAGAGGTGAAACAGCCTCTGATTTTTTTTGTACATCCGCCGTGGATGGTTATCACCGGCGGAAATTGTCCCACGATGGTTAAGTAGTACATTTTTTATCAACACCTACGTTTTTTCGTTTGTTGATTTTAACAAGTGTAAGTGTTTTCATAAATCAAAAAATATAGCAAGATTACTAAGATAGCGCTTTACAATTCCGAAAATCATCATTATAATCAAGATATATATTTTTTTAAATAAAGGATATGAACGTTTAAACCAATAAGTTTCAACGGAGATTGTCCTACAAATCCGGGAGGTAGAAATGAAGAAAAAAATCTTATCAACACTTTTATGTGCAACTATGCTTGTTTCCATGACAGCTTGCGGATCAAAGCCAGCTGATACAGGAAGCACTACAGCAGCACCTGCTGCAACCACACAGGCTGCTGCAGAGGCTAAGGCTGAGACAACAGCAGCACCTGCTGCAGAGGCTGCAGCTGATGCCATCGTTCTTACTTATGCAGAGGTTAACCCTCTCGATACTATCGTTGGCATGACAGGACAGAAGTTCAAGGAAGAAGTAGAGAGCCGTTCAAACGGAAGCATCATCATCGATATTCAGGCAAGCGGTGTACTTGGTTCTGAGAATGAAGTACTTGATGGTATGCTTGGCGGAACCGGCACAGTTGATATTTCCAGAATTTCAGCATTTGCACTTACAAGCTACGGCGGAGAAAAGTCAAAGCTTCTTTCTCTTCCTTATACATTTGTGAGCAGAGATCACTTCTGGAAGTTCGCAGAGTCAGATCTTGCAAGAGAGTTCCTTGATGAGCCTTCACAGAACGGAACAAACCTTATCGGTCTTTTCTATGGAGAAGAGGGCTTCCGTCATTTCTTCACAAAGGATCCTGTTGCAACAATCGATGACTTCAAGGGTAAGAAGATCCGTGTATCAAACGATCCTGTAATGGTTGGTCTTGTTTCTAGTCTTGGCGCTAATGCAACTGAGGTTGCTTTTACAGAGCTTTATTCAGCACTTCAGACAGGTGTATGTGACGGAGCTGAGCAGCCCATCGCAAACTATAAGTCCAATGCATTTGAAGAGGTTGCTCCTAACCTTATCCTTGACGGACATACACTTGGAGCTATTCAGGTAGTTATCGCTCAGGAAGCATGGGATAAGCTTACACCAGACCAGCAGAACATCCTCATGGAGGCAGGAAAGGCTGCCGGCGAGTATAATAAGTCAATTTCCGAGCAGAAAGAGAATGAGGTTCTTGAGGAGCTTAAGGCCAGCGGAGTAAATGTTGTGGAAGTTGAAGATAAGACTCCATGGCAGGAAGCAACAAAACAGGTTATCGCTGATAACACAAAGGGACAGGAAGAGCTTTATCAGCAGATCCTTGATCTTGCTAAGTAATTATAAATATTATAGGGGCGCAGTCTCACAGCTGTGCCTCTTTTTTAAAGATATTAAGGAGGTATGGAATGGAAAACTTTTTCAGAACTGTAGATAAAGCCAGACCGGTCTACGATGCTGTTTATAAGTTTACTCTTTTTTTGTGTAAGATCCTGCTTATAGGAGACATATTACTTGTTAGTTTTGCGGTGCTGGCACGATATCTTGAATTTATACCTCATCAGGCATGGGTTGAAGAGGTTGTGCTCACACTTATGTCCTATATGGCAGTTCTGTCGGCATCCCTTGCCATCAGAAAAAAGGCTCATATAAGAATGACAGCATTTGACAGATATCTGCCTGAAGGGCTGGTTATATTCCTGGATATCGTTGCTGACATTTTTGTGCTTATTTTAGCAGTGATAATGATTGTTGTAGGCTGGCAGTATGCAACCACGGTTGGAAGTAAGGGAACCTTCATAAGCATCACATGGCTTTCCAGAGCATGGTACTATTACCCTATTCCCGTTGCGGGAGTTGCAATGCTGATTTTTGAAGTTGAGTCCATCTATGAGCATGTCAGAGGATTGTTCATCAAGGATGAGAAGAAGGAGGTACAGTAATGGTTATTAACAGCACCGCTATTGCGGTTCTTCTCGGAACCTTTGCGTTAATGATCTTTCTACGTTTCCATGTGGCATACGCAGTGGCATTGTCTTCCATAGCATGCCTTATGTATCAGGGACTTCCGCTTTCCACCATATCACAGCAGATGGTTAAAGGCATAAGGTCTTTTTCTCTTATGGCTGTACCGTTCTTCATCACCATGGGTGTTCTC
>JAILDF010000033.1 GCA_024689585.1 Oribacterium sp. | reverse complement strand
CTGCGATTTCATTATGTCTTTGATGTCAAATTGTCTGATATTATTGTTGGCTTTACTGCTATAATAATATTGGACAATTTTTTTGACTTAAAGCAGGGGTGATGTTATGACGTTAAAAAAAATAGTCAAGGTTTTTGCGCTGATGGAGACATTGGCAATGATCGCAGCTTTTGCGGCTTTTGCAGAGGGATGGGATGATTCGAGCGGAAGCTGGCAGTGGATAAAGGATGATGGTACGGCTGCAGTGGAGACTTGGAAGTCGGCTAATGGATATTGGTTTTACATCGATTCCAGTGGCTTGATAGCGAGAAATAAGCTGATCATCGAAGAGACAAACAAAGGGACAAATTATTATTATGTCGATTCTAATGGAATGCTTTTGAGAGATGCCTGGAAGGCTGTTGCTTTAGATGTGGGAGACAGAAAGAATTACAGGGCACAGTATTGGTGGTACTATTTCGGAAATGACGGAAAGGCGTATAAATCAAAAGGCGGACCTCTGACCATAGATCAGATAAAAACTATCGAAGGGAAGAGATATGCGTTCGATGCAGATGGGCGTATGCTTTATGGCTGGATAAACAGCAATAATGTGAAGATTCAGGATTATGATGAGAGCGCATGGAGAAACTCTGATTACTATTTCGGCGATTGGGATGATGGTCATGCTGTGCAGGGCTGGAAGCAGATGAGAGTGTATGTTCCGAAGGAAGGGACGTATAAGGACTATTGGTTCTATTTTGATGCTTTTGGGAAAAAGGCGAAGTCTGAGAAGAAACGTATAGATGGTGTGACATATGTTTTTGACAGCGATGGACATATGTCTACGACAAAGTGATGATATCAGAGGTGGTTAGCACTTTGTATATAATATGTGTATCTAATCCCGAAGAGTTTTATAACAGTCATTCTTAGGACACAAACCATTCGGAGATGTCAGGGAAAATGACCTAGCGATTCCCGTGAGGGATATTCAGGTTTGAGAAGAATATGTAAATGCAGAGACCGGTTCAGTAGAACTGGTCTTTTTTGTAAAAATCACTTGATAAATACTTATGTGCGATGGCAGGTGTTAAATGCTTATGATGCAGTGATTTATGCAATGCAAATGCAATCGTTTGTTTGCAAGAGGACCGAGATAGGATTAAGATGCAACAGAAAATACCTAAAATATGCACAATTATTGCACTTATAAATAGCGCAAAAGTCACAAAAGGTACAATAAATTGCAAAGAGTATGCAATAAATTGCAGACAGTTGCAGAAATATTGCGCAAACCAACTGCGGGTGATATAAATATGACATAACAAATGCAAACGATTGCAGAGGAAGAAAGGGCGCCTTCTTCCAAGCGATAAGATTAAATTATTTGATTTATAAGGAGATTAAATATCATGGCAAAGGTTAAAAATTTCAAGACAATATTCCCAGCAGTTTCAGTACCACTTAACGATGACTACTCAATCAACGAGCAGGAGTTCAGAGTATACCTTCGTTGGATCAAGAGCTTCTATGACAAGGGGATTCAGGGGCTTGTATGTAACGGTCACACAGGAGAGATCACAGGCCTTACAAGAGCAGAGAGAAAGAGAGTTGTTGAGATCTGTGCTGAAGAGTGCGGCGATATCATGACTATCGTATCCGGAGTTAACTGTGAGAATACACAGGAATCAATCGAGATGGCAGCTGAGGCAAAGGCAGCCGGAGCAGATGCTATCCTTCTTATGCCTCCTCACATGTGGCTCAGATTCGGTATGAATCCAAATGCACCTTTCGAGTACATCAAGGATGTAGCTGAGGGCGCAGACATCGATATCGTTATCCACCTCTATCCGGCAACATCAAAGGCATTCTACCCTGTAGAGACACTTATCAAGATGTGCAAGGAGATCGATCATGTTAAGTGCATCAAGATGGGAACACGTGTTACATCTATCTACGAGCATGATGTAAGACTTCTTCGTCAGGAGTGCCCGGATATCAGCCTTATCACATGTCATGATGAGACACTTTGCGTATCATGGTTCCCAGGCATGGATGGTGCTCTTATCGGATTCGCAGGCTGCGTACCAGAGCTTATCTGCCCTGCAAGAGAAGTATTCGCAAATCCTGACAAGCACACACTTAAGGAAGCTCAGGACTGGAGCGACAGAATCTATCACATCAGCCAGGCAATCTACGGCGGCGGACAGCCATCAGGTGAGGCACACGCAAGACTTAAGGAGACACTCGTACAGAGAGGTATCTTCACAAGCGCTCTTATGAGAAAGCCTGTACTTCCACTTAATCAGGAAGAGAAGGATTGGATCGCTAAGGGTATCAAGAACAGTGGTCTCGACAAGGTTGATATGAGCAAGTTCGCTTAAATAAAACATAAAATAATTAAAAGGGGATACGTCCAAACGGGATCCGGAATTTAGCTTTTTAAATCAGATGGCAGGGATCATGCTTAATTAACTGGCTTTTACAGCATGATCTCTCGCCTTTCAGAAGGGCACAGATGATTAAAGGATTACCTCTTAGCTGAAAGGCCGTTCGTGAAAAGAGGGTTTGGTCGTATATGAGTTTTGTGGCAGGTTATAGGTGACCTGATAAGTGACGTCGGACCGAGTGAAAAGAAGGCTGACGTTCCCACAGTAAATAAGGAGATAATATATGGAGATTGCATTAAACCAGCCAACAAAGACTGTTGGAACTGTGCAAGAAAGACTTGGCTTTAATCCGAGTGAGGTTAAGAAGTTAAGCTTCAAGGAGTTAGTTAAAAAGGTTGGACCGGGAATCATACTTACAGGAATAGTTATCGGACCTGGAAATATCACTACATCTGCCATGATGGGTGCAAATTATGGCTATCAGATGATGTGGCTTCTTATTCCTATCATCATCATGGGAATCACATTTACCATGACATCTTATAGGATATCTATAATGACAGGTATGCCTATATTACACGCTATCAGACATTACTACGGCGGAATTGCTTCAGGCTTTTGTGGAGTGGCGTTGTTCTTATCGTGTTTCTTCTTCACACTTGGTAATATCACCGGAACCGGCGCAGGTGTAAATCTTATCTTCGGTTTTGATTGGAGAATCGGTTCTCTGATAATGCTTGGAATCCTGGCATTCTGCTACCTTACAAAGGGCGTTTATTCAAAGGTTGAGAAGGGTATAACCATCTGTATCATCGGTATGATCGTTGCATTCTTTGCAACACTCATAGCAACAGGCGGCCCAAATATGGGCGCTATGGCTCAGGGCTTTGTATCACCTAAGTTCCCTGAGGGATCACTTACAACATCTCTTGCATACATCAGCACAAACGCAGCTGTTACAGCCGGAATCTACGGCACATATCTCGGACTTGAGAAGAAGTGGAAGAAGGAAGATCTCTTCAACGGTGCAATGCGTGCAGATGCTATCACACATATCGTAACTGTTGTACTTATTTCAGGTGCTATCGTTCTGGTTGGTGCTATCGTTCTTAACCCTACAGGTGAGACTATCAAGGCTCCTGCACAGCTCGGAGAGCTTCTCAGACCATTCCTCGGCACTGCAGCACCTATCGTAATGGGTATCGCTATCATCGGCGCAGGTTTCTCTTCACTTCTCGGAAATACTCAGAGAGGCGTGGTTCTTCTGAATGCAGGTCTTAACAAGGAGACCGGACTTGAGTCAAAGCCTGTTAAGGTTCTTTGCCTTGCATGTCTTGCTGTTGCTACAGTTATCTGCTTCTCATATGGCGGATCACCTACACAGCTTATCTTCATCGCTAACGTAGCTACATCCATCGCTACACCTGTTGCAGGTCTGTTCATGCTTCTGATCCTTTGGAAGAAGGAGCTCTACGAGGGCATGGAGTCACCC
>JAILDF010000006.1 GCA_024689585.1 Oribacterium sp. | reverse complement strand
AGTTCCAGTTCAAGCTGTCTAACACCCATTTTCTTTATGTTTTGGTCCGGCTCATTCTGATATATGGTTTTAAAGTCTTCCCTAGTGTATGCCTGTGCCGGCATTACGAACAGCATTGCCATTATGGCTGTGATTAATATTTTTCTCATGTTCCAGAATCCTTTCCATTAGTATTTACCTAATTATGATAAGAATTTTGTTCCTATTAGTAGTTGCTGATGGAAAAAATCTATTTAGATCCTGTTTTTTAAATTCTTCGTGTGAAATATTATCTTATCAAGAATCAAACTGCGGCATCTTCTATATCTCCGTTCTTGATGTTCTTAATATTTCTTGGATATACCAGTTTCCATTCAGAGGAATAAGTAGGTGAACTAATACCATTTGTCAGATATCGTTTTGAATTTCCTATCTTATCTTTGCATAGGTTAATGAAAGCATCGCTTATTCCAAGTTCCGATTGGTATTCGCTAAAAATAAATCCGATTTTCTGATATAGAAAGGCACTGTCATACTGAACCATATAATCTAACATTTTCTCCTCATCAATATTGGCCACGGATATTACACATGAAAGAACCTCTTCCAGTCCGGCGATGAGATTCATATCCTTTATGGAATCTATTATTGTTCGCTCCTTATCTGTAACCCTCACGCCGCCGCCAAACTCAGGAGAAACTATACCGTCCTTCATTTGACCATTGACATAATGGTATGTGTACCCATCAAACTCAAAATCATGAAAACGAGTCTCAGAGCCGACATAAACCTCATAGAAAACCTGATCTACAGATCCGTAATACTCAAAGGCTGTATGATGGGATACATATGAAGAGGGCGTGATAGCACTGGCAATCTGATACCTGTTCGCCACTGGTCCGCCATTTTCCCCACTCACGCACGTATATAATCCATTTCGGATTTTTAATACCATATTTTCCTTTAGAAGTTTTTCCAATGCCACTCTTGCTGTCCGTTCGCTGGAATATAGAGCATTAACTTCTTTCATGGAAAAAACCGGATATTGCAACAGTTCATAATACAAGTTCATAATTTACCTCGACAAGTTAATAATTTGTCGGAATTTACTTTAAATAATGTAATAATTGTATCTATACTTAACTATATTATTTATATCAGACTATGTCAAGTTGAGTATATGTATTATTTTAACATTATATATGTTATATACATACATAATCTAAACCTAAATACCTGTCTCATAAAGGTTTTCGTACGTTTGAGATAAAATATGGATTCCCATATTGTTAGGGAAAATTATTATTTTTCCTCTTTAGACTTATTGATCTCATCGTAATAAGTCTTATACCTGTACGCTGTCCTACGGCTGCATAAACCGCTATCTACGATCTCCATTATGGTCTTTCCACCTTCATACTGGACAACGAAGTCGTTATAGCCCTGCATCCACTGTTCGTCATGTTTCTTTCTTCCGCCGATTTTTCTATTTTTGTAGTATTCAAGTTCTTCTTTGAGCTTAGCATTCTCCTCTTCCAGCTCTTTGATTCTTTTTAAAGCATCTTCAATTGTCATTTTTTTCATGATATCGCTCCTCTCTGTGCCATATATACTCTGGCATTAGAATAGCACTGACTGAATTTTGTGTCAATATAATTATGGCATATTGCGTTTATAATATATTGGCAAAAATAAAAAGCCCGTACGTTCAGTACAGGCTTCTACGGACCATCCGCACCCGGCGCTTACGCTTCTTTTCAAAGATTCTCTTCTAATATCCGATAGGAATTGTCGGAGCAGAAAGAAGTATAGTGCTGTAATTAATGCGTGATCGCTCAGTTACAAGATGTAACGTTCAAAATAAACATTATGTACTCTCAGAGGAAAGATAATACTTATCCTGAAAGGTAAGACATACAACAACCCAACCAGTGAAATGCTTCCCACAGTTACCTGCTTAGCTTTAGGCTGATCGGGTGCGTTTTATGATGAGCCTCATGAAAGCCGTGATTACGGGCTTCGTTTTAATGATACGGCCAGAACTCCTATATTAGCGAGTCTGACCAAAAACAAGAAAGGCAAGTGCCCTCTTTTGCATTCTGCGAGACCTCCTTGTCCTGCAGTTTGCTTTTGTTGTTGTTAACCCAAGTGCCTTTAAGCTATCATCTCTGTTTATAGATTTAACTTCCTTTGACAGAGTTGCACCAGTCTTTCCATAGAAAGAAGGCGCATTAAGGATAAGCGCAAAAAGGATGAGGATACAGGCTGTTAACAAGTAAAGATCGTCTGATTCACCTGTTTTGGGTGTAGATCGATACTCTGTAACGGTTATTACAGGCTGCTGTACCTCGATGGCCTTAGGCTCAGGGATTTCTTCCTCAACTACAACAACTGGCGTTTCCGGATTATTGATGTAATCCATCTCGCTGTTGTCATAAGTGGTAATGCCGCCACCGCGTGTAGTGTGGCTCTTAGCAGGAACCTCCTTTACAGCTTCTGTCTCAGTGACAGTTTCTGTTCCAGGTTTGGTCTCCGGCTGAGTCTCAGCTACTGTTTCCGGCGCAGTCTCTTCCTGAGTTGTCTCTTCCGGAGTAGTTTCCTCTTGAGTCTCCTCTTGAGTTTCAGGCTGAGTTTCCTGTTTTGTTTCCTGTTCTGTCTCTGGCTCGATATGTGCCATGGTCTCCGCTTCAGTTGGTGCCTCTGTCTTTCTTTCCGGTCTGGAGAATCTAATCTCCTGTACACTACCGGTTTTATCGGACAGTTCGAATTTCTCCGCTTCTTTTTAGGTTTTTCTTTCGTAGAGATTATGCCTTTCTCTATAGCTCAGCCATTGTTTTTCAAAAAAATAATCCATTTCAGGTATGGGTCTTATATTTCTGATTGTTTCTACGGCGATGTCTTTTCCGTTATTATCTTTTTCCAAAGCAAGCTCCTGAATATATGAATCATGTATTTTCAGATCCAGACAGCATCGGTATAGTTCAGGCATCCATGATTCCCATTTTAATCCAAGATCATCCGTATATAACGCACTTCCCCGACTGCCTGCCTCACTAAGAGCGTACTTTTCCATAGCAGAAAGATAAACAAACTGAGTAGTAAGCATGTCGTAAAGTCTATAATATAAGGATAGCTGCATTATAGTGGGCTTTTTGATCAAATCAGAAAAGTTTTCCAGTTCTTTTCCTACTTCTTTAACAGCAGCACTTAGCTTTCTGGCATTTCTTATCATACCTCCTGTTTCACTCATCCGTCTCGTGGCACTTTCCCAAACCTCATTCAGTTCTTTCGAGCCATGGTTCCATGACGGCATATTTGCGTATTCCTCTGCTTCTTTTCGTAATCTATCCTCAGTATTCGTTTTTAATGGCTTTACCACTCCGGAAACTAAGTCCACCTTAGCGTTTCTTTCTGTTTCCTGTTTTCTTAGATGTATCTTTTCCGCCGCCCTCAATGCACCAACCTGTCCTGCATTCAGGGCAGTTCCACCCGGCCTTGTAACACCATGGCTGCCATTTACTTCACCGACGGCAAAAAGACCCTGTATATCGGTTTCCCACCATGCATCTGTAGAAAGACCCCCGTTATTGTGCTGTGCACAGACTGCAATTTCCAGCATATCTTTTTCAAGATCAATATCATGATCAAGATAATAGCTTACGGCAGGCTCATTCATCTTTTTTAATCTTTCATATGGGGTTTCCAACAAGGCCTCTGCATTTTTCAGATACTGAAAAGCTTCATTACTCAGTTTCTCAAAAACTACCGGTTCTCCCCCTGCGTTTCTTCTGAAATCAAGGAACACTCTTCTTTTTCTAAGGATAGTTTCCTGAAAAACCATGAGATCAATAACAGAAGATCCTCCATTAATCTTATTGACATCGAAAGGCCACTGGTAACCCTTTAAAAAGATGTTTGACAGCATCTCTTCTTTATTGTCAAAAAATTCTGTCAAAAATTCACGCTCATCGTTTCCATCCATGTCAGTTGAAATAAATGCAGGGAGTGCCTGCATGTATGTTCCGGAAACATTCCACCGCGGGTTTAAGGATGCCATACCAAACTGCCATTCAGTAAGGTTTTTTCCTTTCACTCCGGCCCTGAATGCCATTCCGCTCGACCCAAGCTGAGATGAGGGGTAAACGCTGTCATGATACATGCCTGCAGGCCCACCTGTGGCGAGGATAACATTATCACACCATATGAGTCTGTAAACAGGCTCTGTTCTATTACCTGTTTCCAGACACAAAACTCCATATATTTTTTTATCCTGTACCAGAAGTTTTATAGCCTGATGGTTGTCAAGGATGCGAATGTTTCTGCTTTTCACTTCCTTTTCCAGACATTCTGTCATGATCTTTGAAGTATAGGGACCTGCACTTGTTGCCCGGCCAGTTTCATCGTGATCAGTGCGATAACCCATAAATTCTCCAAACTCATTATCCGGAAACGGTACGCCAAGCTCCACAAGACGATAAAAGGATCTTGCTGACAATGCCGCCTCACATAATGCCATATCACCATCAACAGCCCCGCCCGAAAAGAGATCCTGCGCCATTTTGAGTACGGAATCACTGTTATCTCCGGCAAGAGAGAGTTTGTAGTAGGTCTGTTTATCTGAACCCGTATTTCTGCTGGTGCCGGACTTCAGATTTTCGGTCACGATTGCAACTTCATCCCCGTTTTGGCTGATCCTTAATGCTGCCTGTAAACCGGCAGCTCCTGAGCCTATAACAACATTTTCTATTCTTTCTTCATTTATATTCACCATTTGATTCAAAGCCTCTTTATATGGAAGCCCCCGTCCACATCGATATAGTTTCCGGTGGTGTAAAGGACATTGTCTGATGCAAATATACTGACTACATTTGCAACATCTTCCGGCGTTCCCCATCTTGCTATAGGGAAAACACCATCCCCGATCATCCGGTCGTATTTTTCGGTAACCACACTTGTCATGTCAGTCGCTATCACTCCCGGGCGAACTTCATTTACAATGATGTCTTCAGAAGCAAGTCTGTCAGCATAAAGTGTTGTCAGCATATATACTCCGGCTTTTGAAATACAGTATTCGCCTCTGTTGACAGAAGAAACTTCTGCACTGCAGGAACCCACATTGACTATATGGCCCTTATTTTTAAACACCTTTTCCTGTGATATCATCTGTTTAGCCACAAGCTGTGTAAGAAACATTGTCCCTTTCAGATTGATGCCCAAAACCCTGTCAAAGCTTTCTTCTGACATATCGAGAAGGTCCTTTCTTTCTCCGGGAGCAACACCTGCGTTGTTTACAAGTATGTCGATCCTGCCGAAAGCGCCGACTGTTTCATCTACAAGTCTTCTATGGGCATCTCTGTCATCCAGCGATCCCTGCACATAGTGCCAGGAAATGTTTTTTTCTGAAAGCGCCTCCAGTTTTTCTTTGTATTTTTCCTTAGGACCTGATGCCAGAATACTTACATTACATCCGTCAAGTCCCAGTCTTTCCGCAATGGCATATCCTATACCGCGGCTGCCGCCGGTTATGATTGCAGTTTTTTTCATATTCATTTCCACCTTTCCAAATTCTATATTTAAAAAGCCTTATCCTCTGAAATTTGAAGGCTGGGTTTTCTTTATTTCAAGAAACTCCTTGTAGAAAGGCATAAAGGTCTTCGCATCTCGGATAACACATCCTGTAGGCTTATGGGCCCGAATCAGATCGCCGCATTTTCCACAGGTTAGACATACCTTTTTGGGATCTATGCGGCCGTTCTTTATGATCTCATTGGCATAATCCGGGTCTGCAAATGCCATTCTTCCAAACAGCATACCGTCACAATACCCCTGCTCTATAGCGCCGGCAGAATAAATATCTGCATATTGTCTTAAATATGTAGGAGCAGATGCAAAGATGACAATTCCGGGAACTGACCTTTTTACCTCTCCGATACCTGATATCATCCTATAGATTCCCTCTAACGGATGCTCTTCCGGCGGATATTTTCCGTGATCAAAGGGTCTTGTTACATGTGTTGTGGCATAGGGATTTCCCATTGTGAGATCAACAAAACCAAGTCCAAGTTCTTCATACAATTCCTTTACAAGACGGATCGGTTCGGAAAGTCTGGGTTCTGTTCCTGAGTTTTCCTCCACTCCAAATCCATATGGATACTCATATCCATCAAAAATGCCCAGCCTTGATGTGACCTTGAAATGATCATCCTCATAGACCTTTGCTGCTCTTATACCGTTTTTCAAAAGTCTTGTACGGTTTTCGTAACTGCCTCCATACAGCCCCGGTCGTGTATAGGCTGAAGACAGCTCAGCCAGAAGATATCCATGACAGGATTTAATGTCTATGGCATCAAATCCTGCCTCCTTTGCAAGTCGGGAAGCCTCTCCGAATTTTTCTTCCAGTTTTTTTAAATAATCATCAGTTACTATACAGGAATCGTCTGCCTCCCTGAATTGTTCAAGGTAAGGATGCCTGTATGCGATCATCGGGGCGGGAGTGTTGTCCGGGTTGGAATATCTGCCGGAATGATTGGCCTGCATGATGAGGTAAGGCGCAAAACCATTGGCCTTTATTCCTGCTTCTTTTATTTCAGAAGTGAATTTTTTATAAGCTTCAAGGTTTTCTTTTGTCAAAAGAAGCTGTGTCTTTGAGGAACGTCCTTCTTCAACTATGGATATGGCTTCAAACCATATCACAGCGCTTCCGCCTATAGCTTCATTTTTGTAACGTCTTAAGGTAAATTCTGATGGGGATCCGTCAGGAAGAGAATCAGCCCCTTCCATAGGGGCTATTCCAAGACGGTTTTTGAATATGATATTGCCGGCCCTTAGGGGCTCTGCAAGAATATGTGTGTCTTCTGCCATGGGAAGACTTAACCCTAACTGTTTCAGGGTTTTTTCCAGTTCTTCCGGGGTTTTATAATGAAATGTTTCATGTTTTGCCATAAAATCCGACCTCCTTATATCTTCATGGTCCAATCTTATAGCAAAATATTTCAGTCTTCTTGTATTAAAGCATCCGATAATGGTATTATTCTGCTTTTCTCAGATTATCCTTTCTGAACCGGCTTGGTGTCTTTCCTGTATTCTTTTTAAATAGTTTTGTGAAATAAGTAAAATCTGTGTAGCCACAGGAAACCGCGATTTCAGAAATATTCAGAGAGGATTCCATAAGCAGGGCCTTTGCACGGTTGATTCTCAACATAATGGTATAATCTATGATACTGTATCCTGTAAGGTCATGAAATGCATGCGCTATATAATGCTTCGAAAGATAAAGTTTATCTGCAACCATGCCAACAGAAAGATCCTCGCAAAAATGTTCATCCAGGTAATGCAGCACCTTGTATCCTATAGCAGCTGAAGCATCTATTGGCTTCTCAGAGAACTGATTTCTGCAGTCACGAAAGAGGCGTACAAACATACGCCTCAGATTACTGCCTACTATCATATCCCAGTAGGCATCTTTATTTTTATATTCACGTTCAAGCTCCAGCATGCATTGGTATACATAGAGTCCGGTCTTTTCCGGAAGCTCTATACGATGATTATGATCTCCCGGCTTGGTAACAAAAACGGAGATGATCTCAGGATACTTTATCTCCTGCTGAAAAAATGTCGGAGACATCTGAAAAATATATCTCTCATAAGGATATTCCAACACTTCCAGACTATGCATCTCAAGAGTATTGAGAAGGATCAGGTCACCCTCATGTACATCAGCATAGACTTTATCGCCTATATAATAACGCACCTTACCTTTAAAGACATAAACACCCTGATAAACATGTTCATAATGTCTTGAGAGTGTGAAATTATCTTTACTGATACGATGTTCTATAGAAAAATTGCCGAAATCATTCATGCTGATATCTCCATTAACTTTCTATGCAAATCTATAATTTACTCATATTTACAATACAATGCTGAAGAAGATTGTCGTCAGAAGGACATTAGCCAGTATCGCAAAAGGCTGTGCCGCTCCATATCCAGTTGATGGCTCATCGGACCCAACTGAACTTATAGCTGCCCCAAGCCCCGGTGCTGATGTACATCCACCACAGATTGCCCCGCTAAGTATTATCCAGTTAAGACCAAACAGTTTCCTTCCGACAAAAAATGCTGCAAATACTGCAATAGCTTCAACAAAAACTGCACTTATGGCCAGAACCAGACCTGAACCGGTCAGTGCATTAATAACATCATAACCATATCTCAGTCCCACCACAGCCATGAAAAAGGTGAGTCCCATATTGGACATGATTCCCAGGGACTTATCATCCATACGGAAAGAAACAGGTCCTATCTTTCCGATATGCGAAAGCACAAGTGCCGCAAGAAGGATACCGCCTGCACCTCCCAAAGAAAAACTTCCGAAGTCTCCCAAAGGGATGGTAATGCTTCCTACCGCATATCCCACCATGACTGTGATACCTATTGCAACAAAATCAAGCTTACCCGACGGAATACTATCCTTCACATTTCTGACTGAAGCTATTTCAGTCTCAAAGAGTTCCATCTCTTTCTCTATGTCTATCCTGAAAAGTTTGGGAATAACTGACATAAGGATTACGATCACCAGAACTCCAAAAGGAAATCCTACCGTATAACCCAGACTGATTCCCGATTCCGCTGCACTTTTATAGGCCGAAATCTGTTCATCAGAAAGAGTTTCAACACTTTCAGCTTTAAGCCCTCCGTCAATTTTTGAAAGAATCTTCTGTTTACCGTTTTCATCGGCTTCCACATATAAAGACTCCACATCTATACCGGCTGCCGCATCAAGCGCAGTGCCATAGGCAGGCGTAGAAGTCATGGAACCTGCATACATTCCGATGGCTTCGTATGAAGATATATTGTTGTTCTTCTTAACCAGCATACCCATGGAAACTGCCATGACTATCATGGATATACAGGGAATCATCGCACCTATTATAACAAATTTGATTCCGTACTTCTTAAATATCATCCCGATGCTTTTTCCCACTCTGAGACCGATGGAAACCAGAAACAGAAAAAGGAAAAAGGTAAAAAAGGCCTGTGCTATAACGCCTGTTTTAAGGATTCCGGCTGCATTACCGTAACCTATACCGCCTTCCTGTACCATCTTTGCCCAGGCTGTAACAAAGAAACCTATTGCTATGCCTGTAAAAATTCCACCGGAAACTCCGAGAGAAAAATTACCGATCTTTATACGTCCGAGCAGCATACCTGTTGTGATAGCTGCAAACAACAGAAAAAACTGGTTAGTCAATATACTTGCTAAAGTTGCCATGTTTTACATCCCCCTTAATTAAATGTTGTATATCTTTTCAGCATTGCCATGATAGATTTTGTTCCTGACCTCTTCACTTAAGTCAAGACTGTCAATTGCCTTAATGGTGCGGTCTATGTATCCGGGACCCTTCTCAGGATCAAAAGGCATATCCGTGGCAAATACTATATGTTCCGGTCCGAAGAATTCGATGCCCGCCTGTATGGCCGAGGCTGAACCAAAAGATGCTGTATCCGCATAATATTTCTGCATTGTGTTTAAAGGCTCTTCTATCATCATTTCACAGCAGGCGGTAAGTTCATCTTTAAGCTCCGGAGAGGTTCTGCCTCCATATTGCTTAAGACCATTGTGTATCCTTCCGCCAAGCATAGGAACCATTGCTCCTACATGATGTGTTATTATCTTTATATTCGGAAAATCTTTGAAAATACCTGCATACGCAAGACGGAACATGGCAACTGTTGTCTGGTAAGGCCAGCCTATGGTAAACCAGAGTTCATATCTGGACCTGCTCTCAGCCGGAAATTCCGGAACCATCTGTCCTCCTACAGGATGTATCTGTATAGGCAGACCGGCTTTTTCACATGCTTCATAAACAGGCCAGTACTTTTCCTGATCTATAGCTTCACCGTTCATATGGGTGTAAATCTGGACTCCCTTGGCCCCCATTTCTTTTACACGCTTAATTTCCTCTACACACGCCTTAGGGTTATTGAATGGCAGCTGTGCAGAAAAGCCCTCATAATACTCGGGATTGGCATCGCATATTGCTTTTAGTTCATCATTTCCTATAGCTGCCAGTTTAGGTGATTTGTCAGGCCCTGCAAATAACTCAACCGGCGGAGAAACTATATTAGGAATCTGCTTATAACCCGGAAACTTTTCGAGTACAGATAATCTGTGATCCATATCAGACATGGACGGAATGTTTAAAGCTCTTTTAAACATATGTGATACGTTTGGAGATTCTTCCATACATAGCTTCGCATAATTTGGCGGCATCAGATGACAGAAAACATCTAATTTTTTCATATTCATAATCATTACCTCGATCTTTATTACTAACAAAAAAATACCATTTTGCCGCATGAACATCTTGTATAATCAAGCGAAAAAAATGGTATTTTACTGTTGTTAATCCGGGATCGAAAATCAGTAAGTATTATGAGACTTATTTTGGACAAAAAGGCAGATAGGTATTGCGGAAAGTATGCTTAGTCCCATGGCAATCTTAACATTAACATGTAAAATGCTAAGAAGCATAATGGTGACTGCGGGAATGACGGTAATCCATTCGAGCCGGAAGGATGCAGAGAACAGATCCTTTAGATCCATAATGGGACCTTCAGCGGAAACTGATGAACCTATCGCAAAATATATTACGCACGTTGCAATGAAAGGTATTAAGGAAGTACGGATCATTCCGCGGATATTTTTATAGATATCTGTTCCGGTGATTCCTGCAACAAGTAATGCACTTGTTGATACAGGAGAGCATCTGTCACCGAAAAAAGCACCTGATAAGACAGCACCTCCTGTCAGCATTGGACTTACTCCCATTGTGGAACCCATGGAGGCACAGATCACACCCATTGTTGCCGAAGTACCAAAGGACGTTCCGGTAAGAACCGAGAGCCCGCTGTTAAGAAGAAAAGTCATAAGAAGAAAAACGGATGGTCTAATAAGGGTTGAGGCCTTAGAAACAATAAAAGGAATGGTTCCTGAAGCTCTCCAGAGAGCAGTCATAACACCTATAAGGATAAAAGTGATCAATATATTACTAACGGTTTTGATCCCGTTGATGGCCATGGATATTAGAGACTTCCAGGAAAATCCTTTATGTCTTCCGTAAAGCATGAACAATATAAGTCCTACCAAAAGGGCATAGATTATTGAATATTCAGCGATATACAAAGCAAAAGACTTATGCAGAATAGTCCTAGCACTATATATTCCATATGATTGCATCTCCGTCAGTTTGAGTTATCTCCAAAGCTTAATGACATTGAAAGTTAAATATATGGTAAAATATACATTGTCAATTTCCGAAAGCTGGGCAGACTATATTCTAATACAACTAATCATAGCAAAGGAATAAAATGTGCAAGTTAATCATATTAAGAAAGGAAGAAAAATGAGGTTAATAAGAGTATTGGCAAGTATGTTTGCATCCGTTATTTTGGTGGCGAATATGACCACTTTTGCGGCAGGTGTTGGACAGGTAAGTTCTTTTGAGTTTGATTTTATGCCCTACGATGGTTTCACCACCACGTTTGTCGGAACAATCCCTAGTGGAACACCGAATAAGCGGCTTGTCAGGATAGACTGGTCGACTGATCGTGGAGATCCTATGATTGTTGGAGGCAATTTTACTTATGATAATAATGGGAACATTTTAAGTAAGGGCGGAACAAAAACATTCAAGTATGACAGTGAAGGACATGTGATCTGGAGCGGTGATCAGTATAGCTGGAGTGATAAGGAATGGAGTAATGGTAAGCTTGTTCGTGAGACCTATTCCAACAAGAACGGGCAGTATGGAGTTTCAACCTTCACCTATGAAGGAAACAAGATTAAGGGTGAACACTCTGAATGGGCTCTGAATGGCGGACATTCAGATGATTACTCATTCTTATATGATGCAAATGGGAACCTTATTCAGCAGGGAAATTCCGGAAATGTCAGGAACTACACCTATGATGCGGAAGGAAGACTTATTTCTGTTCATATAGACAGAGGTTCCAACCAGCCCTTAGACTATCTGTTCACCTACGATAATGACGGTTATCTTTCAAGGATCACGCAGCTTCACTACGATGATAATTTCAGTGGATTCATGGATATGATCTATGAGACTATTGGCTAAAATAAAGCAATGATAAAAGCCTTTCGAAGAAGAATGACTCTACGTTCTTCCATCGTAAGGCTTTTTGATATTTTTGGTCTTATAAATAAAACGAGTATTATCTTCCTAAAGCTGCCTGACCGCCGTCCATTGTGACAAGTGAACCGGTGATATGGCTTGATATATCTGATGCAAGGAACAGAGCAAGATCTGCAACTTCTTCAGGTTTTGCATAGCGCTTATCAGGATATGCGGCAGCAAAGATCTTCATAGCTTCTTCCTTCGATACATTCTCACCAAGTGCCTGCTTTTCAAGCTTTGTCATCATAGGGGTGTCGATAGGTCCG
>JAILDF010000313.1 GCA_024689585.1 Oribacterium sp. | reverse complement strand
GTCTTAAGCTCCTTCTCCTTGCCGTACTCCGAAAGAAGTGCGAAAAGCGCATCATTGGAGTAATCCTCCTGAGCTTTAAGAAGAGGAAGCACATCCTTAAGAAGCTGAAGTGAGTTCTCAAGATTTGTCTTAGACTTCTTATTTACATAAAGATCATTCTCGTACTCAGGAACCTCCTCAAAGAAAGATATCATTTCAGGGATATCCGGGAAAATCTCTATACGGGTCTTAACCATGGTAGCGATATGCTTGAAGTCAAGAGGCTTCTTAATGGTTTCCTGAATGAAAGGAAGCGCTCTCTCATAGTACTTATCGAAATCCATAGCCTTGATATACTCGCCGTTCATCCAGCGAAGCTTGCCCATGTCGAAAACAGCCGGACTCTTGGAGATACGGGTGTAATCAAACTTACGGATGAGATCCTGAAGAGACATGATCTCATCATTGTCATCCGGTGACCAGCCGAGAAGAGCTACGAAGTTAACAACTGCCTCTGCAACAAAGCCCTGGTCGATGAGGTCCTCAAAAGAAGAATGTCCTGAACGCTTTGAAAGCTTCTTGTGGTTTTCATCTGTAATGAGCGGACAGTGAACATACTTGGGAATCTCCCATCCGTATGCATCATAAAGACGGTTGTACTTAGGGCTTGAGCTCAGATACTCATTGCCGCGGACAACGTGAGTGATACCCATAAGATGATCGTCGATAACATTGGCAAAATTGTAAGTAGGGAATCCGTCGGACTTGATAAGTACCATGTCATCAAGCTCAGAGTTGTCTACTGTGACATCTCCGTAAAGCTCGTCATGGAAAGAGGTTGTTCCCTCTGTTGGGTTGTTCTGACGGATAACATAAGGCTTTCCTGCCTTAAGATTCTCCTCGATCTCTTCCTTTGAAAGGCCGAGACAATGCTTATCATAGTGCATGATCTCCTCGCCGTTAACGGTTGTCTTCAGAGTCTCAAGACGCTCCTTTGTACAGAAGCAGTAGTAAGCCTTGCCCTCGTTTACGAGCTGCTTTGCGTAATCCATGTAGATTCCGGACTTAACACGGTCTGACTGAACATAAGGTCCGCAATTACCCGGCTTGTCAGGAGACTCATCAGGGATGAGACCTGTGTCGGCAAGGGTTCTGTTAATAAGGTCTACCGCACCTTCAACAAGACGCTCCTGGTCTGTATCTTCTATTCTGAGAAGGAAATCGCCGTCCTCGTGCTTTGAAATGAGGTAAGCATACAGTGCAGTTCTTAAATTACCAACATGCATTCTTCCGGTTGGTGACGGAGCGTATCGTGTTCTGATCTTCATTTTGTTCTCCTAAATGTAAAGAAGGGACTGTTGCCAGTCCCCGCTCTTAGATTTGAAATTTGATATTCACAGAGACTTAAGCCTAAAAAGGCTATTCTCTATGTACTGATGCATCGGGAATGACATTGACACGAGATTCCCGATGTTGATTTCCTGTGATTATATCAATCTTTAAGATCCTGTGGTCTCATGGTGAGATTGATTCTGCCCATCTTGTCGATTTCCTGTACCTTTACGGTAACCTCATCGCCGATGTTTACAACATCCTCAACCTTATCAACTCTTCCATCAGCAAGCTTTGAGATGTGAACCATACCGTCCTTGTTAGGGCTTAACTGTACGAATGCACCGAAGTTCATAAGACGTACAACCTTACCTGTGAGGATCTGTCCAGGCTCGATTTCATTAACGATGGACTCGACGATCTTCTTAGCCTTTTCAAGAGCTGCAAGGTCAATGCCGGAGATGGAAACCATACCGTTATCGTCGATATCGATCTTTGCACCTGTTTCATCAATGATTGCATTGATGGTCTTACCCTGCTTGCCGATAACATCACCGATCTTTTCAGGATCAATCTGGATGGTGATGATCTTAGGTGCATATGGTGAAAGCTCCTTACGAGGCTCTGCGATAGCATCCTTCATAACGCCGTCCATGATGAAAAGACGTGCTTCATGTGCTCTCTTGATGGCTTCTGTTACGATATCCTTTGTAAGACCGTGGATCTTGATATCCATCTGGATAGCTGTGATACCTTCATGAGTACCTGTTACCTTGAAGTCCATGTCGCCGAAGAAATCCTCGAGACCCTGGATATCTGTAAGAACCAGATAATCATCATCTGTATCACCGGTTACAAGACCGCAGCTGATACCTGCTACAGGCTCCTTGATAGGAACGCCGGCTGCCATAAGTGAGAGGCAGGACGCACAGGTTGAACCCATTGATGTAGAACCGTTAGACTCCATTGTCTCTGAAACCGCGCGGATAGCATATGGGAAATCTTCTACTGAAGGAAGTACAGGAAGGAGCGCTCTCTCAGCAAGTGCTCCGTGACCGATCTCACGACGTCCCGGACCGCGGCTTGCCTTAGCCTCACCTACTGAGTAACCCGGGAAGTTGTACTGGTGAAGGTAACGCTTCTCTGTGATGTACTCGTTAAGTTCCTCAACCTTCTGAACCTCTGAAAGCGGAGCAAGGGTTACGATATCAAGGATCTGAGTCTGTCCACGCTTGAACATAGCAGAACCGTGTACTCTTGGAATAAGGTCTACCTCAGCTTCAAGAGGTCTGATCTCGTCGATTCTACGACCATCCGGTCTCTTGTGATCCTTGAGGATCATCTTACGAACGGTCTTCTTCTCATACTGATAGATGGCATCAGGAAGGATAGCAAGAGCTTCCTCGTCTTCTGCAAGAGCCTCTTCAAGCTTCTTTGTAACCTCAGCCATGTTGAGATCTCTCTGCTGCTTGTCATCAGTGAATACTGCTGTTTCCATCTCCTCAGGAGGAACGATGGACTTGATCTTCTCAAATACCTCTTCAGGTACTGCAGCACTGACATATTCCATCTTCTTCTTTCCGCACTCTGCGATGATGGAATCGAAGAATCCGATGATCTGCTTGTTGATCTCGTCAGCCTTGTAGATAGCCTCGATCATCTTGTCATCGGAAATGCAGTTTGCACCTGCTTCGATCATGATAACCTTGTCGCGGGTTGAAGCAACTGTAAGAGCAAGGTCTGAAACTGCCTTCTCTGCATTGGTAGGGTTGATGATGAACTCGCCGTTTATCATACCAACCTGTGTTGATGCACATGGTCCGTCCCATGGTACATCTGAGATAGCTGTTGCGAGGGATGAACCAAGCATTGCAAGAAGCTCAGGTGAGCAATCCTGATCAACTGACATAACCAGGTTGTCAACGAGACAGTCATTTCTGAAATCCTTAGGGAAAAGAGGTCTCATAGGACGGTCGATAACACGTGATGTAAGGATAGCATTATCACCTGCACGGCCTTCTCTCTTCTTAAATCCACCGGGGAATTTACCGACTGAATACATCTTCTCCTCATACTCGATCTGAAGAGGGAAGAAATCAATGCCGTCTCTTGGAGCGGCTGAAGCGGTACATGTTGAAAGTACGGTTGTATCGCCATAGTGCATAAGTGCTGCACCGTTTGCCTGTGCACAAACACGACCGATATCAACGGTAAGTGTTCTGCCGGCGAGTTCCATTGAATAACTCTTGTACATTATTTACCTCCATTATATTGACAGGGAGGTCCAAAAACACTGATGGGGTTCTGCCTCAGGGGCTCTCAGGAAATGCTTTAAACATATAGTATGCCGGATTTACGTGCACATTTTCCTTTGCCTGGGCATATTCGAAACCTTATAAGCAGATGTATAAAGCTTCATCGCTATCTGAGTTATAGTAAAGCCCAATTTGAACCGGAATCTCATCAGTGATCTCGGATATCTCTCCTGTCGTTTGTATTTTTGATCTGACCTTCTTATAGAAAACTAGAATCTCTGATTTCCCATTCGAGGATCACCATACAGATTTTAACAGATTCTCTACGTTTGGTCGACCGTTTTTAAGTGATTTCTTAATAAAGAAAAAGAGCAGAGAAAAAATCTCCGCTCTTCTTTATCAAAATTACTTTCTGATACCGAGCTTCTCGATGAGTGATCTGTATCCCTCAAGGTCTGTCTTAGCAAGGTACTGAAGAAGTCCTCTTCTCTGACCTACCATCATAAGAAGTCCTCTTCTTGAGTGGTGATCCTTAGGGTTCTTCTTAAGGTGCTCAGTAAGCTCGTTGATTCTTGTTGTAAGAATAGCAACCTGAACCTCAGGTGAACCTGTGTCACCGGGCTTACGTCCGTACTGTGCGATGATCTCGGCTTTCTTTTCCTTAGAAATCATTTTTAATTCCTCCTAAAATAACTTTCACGATCTCTCGTGATTAAACTTACGTTAACAGAGTTCCCGAAAGGAGTTCCGCAGAACCATGTCAACGCGCATACTCATGTAATTTAGCAAAGCCCTTAAACCTTGTCAATGCATTTCAAAAAAATAAACAAAATTTTACAAATCCATGGGATAATGCATTGCCGCATCTACATCCTTCTCCAACTGGTGTTTAAGGACTTCAAGGGATGCAAATTTTTCCTGGTCTCTTATCCGGTCCATAAATTCCACGCGGAT
This sequence comes from Oribacterium sp., assembly GCA_024689585.1. Taxonomy (GTDB): domain Bacteria; phylum Bacillota; class Clostridia; order Lachnospirales; family Lachnospiraceae; genus Oribacterium. Next base: position 28,059 of record JAILDF010000313.1, on the reverse strand, counting down.
TTTCTGACCATAGATATCTTTGTTGAAATTAATTATATGGGTTTCCACACTTACGGGATTGTCGTCCGCTACTGTGGGATTTGTACCTATATTGGTAACTCCCCGGTAAAGCACCTGCCCCACCAGGACTCTGGAGATATAAACTCCGGCTTTCGGAAGGGTCTTTCCTGAAGTTGGCAGGATATTCGCGGTAGGAAAACCAAGGACTGTTGAGCCTAAATGTTTTCCGTGGATGACTGTGCCGCTTAATGCAACGTGCCTTCCGAGAAGATCTGCTGCCAGCTTGACATTGCCTTTCTGGATCTCTTCACGGATAAAGGTACTGGATATCTCTCTGGAGTTACCGTTCTCATCAAGAACCTGACGTTTTTTGATGATGTGGGCGGTATAACCGTATTTTTCCTGAAGGGCCAGCAGCATGTCCGCATCGCCCTGTGCCTTGTGACCGAACCTGCAGTCGGTTCCTGCAACGATGTCCTTTGCATTCATGCCCTCGATAAGCACATCTCTTAAAAAGAATTCCGCCGGAACCTTCATGGTGTCGCGGTTCACAGGATATGAAAATACATAATCAAAACCAAGGTTTCTGAGTCTTGTGAGGTGTTCATCACTTGAGGAAATCGAGGTTTTACTGGTTCCGGAAAATAGATTGTCCGGATTTTGTGAGAACGTCAGCACAGCGGTTTTGTAATGCTTGGCTCCCGCAATGGCAAACATATTCTCAAATATAAGCTGGTGTCCTTTATGGCTTCCGTCAAATTTTCCGAAGGCAACAACTGCCGGTTCCGGAACAAAAATAGGCGGCTTTACAACGGAATAGAGTTCACCCTTCTGCTCAAGCTCTGAAAGCTCTGTTATGGTATGGCTTTCTGAAAGAGTGTACTTTCCCACTCTGGTGCGGAGCAATGCAGTCATGGCAGCTCCTGTTCCCAGCTTTTCTCCTATGTCCTTACATAAGGTTCTTATGTAGGTGCCTTTGGAACAGGTGACCTCCATTTTTATATAAGGAAGACTGATATCAAGTATTTTAATGTCATGTACCGTGATTCTGTTGGCTTTACGTTCAACGGTCTTTCCCTGACGGGCAAGATCATAAAGCTTTTTGCCATTGATCTTTTTCGCACTGTACATGGGCGGAATCTGGTCATAGGTTCCTATGAAAGAACTTATGGCATCCCTGACCTCATCTTCGGTAACCTTCACAGGCTTCTCTTCCAGCACGGTTCCTGTTATATCCTCTGTATCAGTGATCATACCAAGCTGCATCTCAGCTTCATAAACCTTTTCGGTACCTGAGATGGTTTCCACAAGCTTTGTTGCGGCACCGGCACAGACCACCAGCACTCCTTCCGCCAGCGGGTCCAGAGTTCCTGTGTGACCGATCTTCTTTTCATGAAGGATTGAGCGGAGCTTTTTTGTGACATCAAAGCTGGTCCAGTTTTTTTCTTTATTTACAACTATAATTCCATCCATTGGTTATTTTTCACTGGGCGCTGTTAGACACGAATCCCGGCGCATCCAGCTGTTTTGCCAACTCCTTTGTAACGTTGTTTATAACATCAAAATGTGACCCCTGTAAGGTGCATCCGGCTGCCATTTTATGACCTCCGCCACCAAAATGAGAAGCCACCTTGGCAACATCCAGCATATTGTTGTTGCTTCTCAGGCTTACTTTATAATTCTGGTTGGTCATTTCGTAAATAAAAACAGCACAGTCTACGCCTCTGGTTTCACGCATGGTACTTACTATTCCGTCAATGTCTTTAGAGGTGACATTGTAAAATCTCATGTCCTTGGCGGTCAGCCATCCGGCTATACACCTCTTGTCCATGATCATAAGGCTTTCCGTAAGGACACGGCCCATTACCTGCTGCTGTGCATAGGTCTTTGTGTAGTAGGTATCATCAATTATGGAACCGAAATCTATTCCCTTTGACATAAGCTGTCCTGCTATCTCCATGGTATGTTTGGAGGTGCAGTTATATTTGAAAACGCCTGTATCGTGGACTAAGCCAAGATAGAGACAGGAAGCTGCATCCTTATTAACGAAGCTGTCATCCATGAGATCGTAAACAACCTCACAGGTACTTGAAGCCTCAGGGATGATAGTGCACTTTTCGAATTTCTGATTTCCGGGAATGTGATGATCCACAACATAGACATTTTCGGCGTGCTCCGCAAGAATCTTGAAGTCACCTACTCTGTCATAGCCGTTACAGTCACAGATGATGCATAACTGGTATTTGCGGTCTGAGGGAACATGTATAATGTCGTCGAAACCGGGCATAAACCTGAATTTTTCATTGGCGGTCTGGAGATAAACATTGACCTTCTTATCAGGGTAACGCTCCTGTATATAAAGCTTTGTACCGAGGGTGGAACCGAGACAATCGCCATCGGGATTTGTGTGTCCGAGAATGCAAATGCTTTCTGCTGCTTCTATCAACTTTTCAAATTCGTTCATCAAACTCTTTTTCCTCTATAGAAATTAAGGCAGAAAATGCATGGATGCACCTCTGCCTGTCAATGATCATACTTCTTCTGTTGTGTCAGGATCCTGAGCAGGATCTTCTTCCTGATCAACATGCTTTTCCGCATCTTCTCTGGCAACCTTGCTGATGAGCTCTTCCATGTGGGCACCATACTCTATGGAGTGATCCTCAATGAACTGAAGCTCCGGGGTGTGACGGAGATTTACGGTCTGCGCAAGTTCACGACGCAGGAAACCACTGGCGGCCTTTAAGCCTTCCATGGTTTTTTTAAGGGATTCCTCGCTGCCGAGTACTGAAATGTAAACTCTGCAATACTGAAGATCGGGAGTTACATCAGCACCGGTAACAGACACCATAGGTGAAATGCGGGGATCCTTGAGGTCACGGATCGCTACGGAAAGTTCTCTCATGACCTCGGCATTTATTCTTGTATTTTTAACGGAATTTTTTCTCAACGCTTAACCTCTTCCATTACATAGACTTCAACATAATCATCGATCTCGATCTCGTTAAAGGCTTCAAATACAAGACCACATTCGTAGCCTGCCTTTACTTCCTTTACATCGTCCTTGAAACGCTTTACGGAAGCAATCTCGCCCTCGAATACCAGATCCTGCTTTGGTCCGCGCATGATACGGGCCTTGGCACCTCTCTGTACGAGACCGTCCTTAACCATACATCCTGCGATGTTACCAACGCCGGAAGCCTTGAAGATCTGACGGATCTCTGCATGACCGATAACCTTCTCCTCATAAACAGGAGCAAGCATACCCTTCATTGCATCCTCGATATCTTCGATAGCCTTATAGATAATGTTGTAAAGTCTTACATCAACATGCTCGCGCTCTGCAATTTCCTTTGCGGTAGCATCAGGCTTAACGTCAAAACCGATGACGATAGCATTGGAAGCACTTGCAAGAACCACATCGGATTCGTTGATGGCACCAACACCGGAATGGATAACCTTAACGGCAACCTCATCGTTCTTGATCTTCTCAAGGGAATCCTTAACGGCCTCAACTGAACCCTGAACGTCAGCCTTGACAACGATAGGAAGTTCCTTGATCTCGCCGGCCTTGATCTGGTCGAAGAGTGCATCAAGAGATACCTTCTTCTTGGATTCCTCAACCATCTTCTGCTTGTTCTCTGTTACGAAGGCAGCAGCATAAGCCTTGGCTTCCTTCTCGCTGTCCTTAACCTGGAAAATCTCTCCGGCATTGGGAACAGTATTGAGACCAAGTATCTCACATGGCTGTGAAGGACCGGCCTTTTTGATACGTCTGCCCTTGTCGTCAGTCATGGCACGAACCTTACCGTAAGCGGAACCTACTGCAACTACATCACCCTGGTGAAGAGTTCCCTTCTGAACCAGAAGTCTGGCAACGGAACCACGTCCCTTATCAAGCTCTGCCTCGATAACAACACCGTAAGCTGAACGATTCTGGTTAGCCTTAAGCTCCATAACGTCTGCCTCAAGAACTACGTTCTCAAGAAGATCTTCGATACCGATACCCTTCTTTGCGGAAACAGGTACACAGATGGTATCTCCGCCGTAATCCTCGGGAACAAGATCATATTTCATAAGCTCCTGCTTAACACGGTCAGGATTTGCACCCTCCTTATCGATCTTGTTGATAGCTACGATGATAGGAGTGTTTGCAGCCTTTGCGTGGTTGATAGCTTCTACTGTCTGAGGCATGACACCGTCATCTGCTGCTACTACAAGTACAGCGATATCTGTTGACTGTGCACCACGCATACGCATGGCTGTGAATGCCTCGTGTCCCGGTGTATCAAGGAAGGTAATGAGACGGTCTTCGCCGTTAACATTAACTGATACCTGGTAAGCACCGATGGACTGAGTGATACCGCCGGCTTCCTTTGCGGTAACATTTGTATTACGGATAGCATCGAGGATAGATGTTTTACCGTGGTCAACGTGACCCATTACGCAGACTACAGGAGGTCTGGATACCATATCCTCTTCCTGGTCTTCGATATCATCCTTAACAAGCTCTGCGATTACATCTACCTTCTCTTCCATCTCGCAAAGGATATCGTAATCAACTGCGATATTCTCGGCTTCTTCATAGGAAAGCTCGGTATTGAGAGTTACCATCTGGCCCTGCATGAAGAGCTTCTTGATGATGTCGGCAGGCTTCTGCTTCATCTTGTCCGCAAGATCCTTGATGGTGATAACCTCAGGGATTGTGATGGACTTGATCTCTTCCTCAACCGGCTTAACAACTTCAGGCTTGATAAATGCACCCTTTCCGGTCTTCTTCTTGCGTGCTGCCATCTCATCGTCTCTCTCGTAAGACTGCTCAGCAGTGTACTTATTCTGCTTACGATTGGTACGATTTCTCTTGGCTGCCTCAGCTCTCTCGTTATCGAAATTCTTATTTCCGAAATTCTTGTCTGATGGCTTGTGTGCATTTCTGTTGGCTGTTGGCTTTGATGAAATATCTACAGCCGCAGCTGAACTGTCAGTACGTCTCTGACCGCCGAAGCCTGTACCTGCAGGTCTCTGTCCCGGTCTCTGCTGACCGTTTCGGTCTGCGGGTCTTCCTGTGCCGGCAGGTCTTGCACCGTCCTTATGGAAACCTCCCTGAGGTCTGTCGCCACGGTCGGTTCTCGGTGCGAAGCCGGTTCTCGGTGCGAAGCCGGTTCTCGGCTGACGGTCGCCTGTATTTCTGTCCATACGAGGCTTCTGATCGCCGGATCTTCCTTCGACAGAAGCTGAAGGACGTGTCTCAGACTTTCTGGCTGTTTCTTCTGCAGCCTTACGTGCTGCTTCAGCCTTTGCTTCTTCTTCAGCTCTTGCCTTAGCCTCGATTTCAGCCTTCTTTCTTGCTTCTTCCTCAGCTGCCTTACGTGCTGCCTCAGCCTTTGCTTCTTCTTCGGCCTGACGCTGTTGAATTTCATTCAGCTCGCGAAGAGGTGTGACTCTTGCTGTTCCCGGAGGAAGCGGTCTTCCGTTGGGGCTTGTCTTCTTGGGCTGATCCTTTTCTTTTGCCTCTGCAGCAGATCTGGTTTTACGTGCGCCCTGCTCCTTGGCTGAAGAAAGCTTTCCGCCAAGTGGATGGTTCTTATGATTAGCGGAGTTCTGGGAATGGAAAACCACAGCAAGCTTTTTCTTCTTTGGTGCCTCTTCCTTCTTAGCTTCCTTGCTGTTTAATCCATTTTCTTTCTGGTTCTCATCTGACATTCACATTACCTCCGTCAATATATTTGATCATCGCTTTTGCGAAACCTTCATCTTCTACGCTGAGAGATGACCGTTCGGATTTTCCGAGCTGTGCCCCCAGCCTGTCTTTAGTTCCCAATTCAAAATACGGCACATTTCTGTAGGTTGTCATATTTTTGAATTTTTTCTTTGTGTTATCTGACGCATCCTCGGGAACTATCACTAGCTGGGATTTTCCGCCCTTAAGGGATTTTTCCACTGCGAACTCGCCACTTTTCAATTTGCCTGCTCTCTGGCATAAGCCCAGCAGACCGTATATTCTATCATCTATCAAGCTTTATCAGTTCCTCTCTGAGTGCCTGTGCTGTAGCTTCAGAAATACTTACCTTGAAAGCACGATCCAGTGCCTTGCGTTTAACTGCTTTTTCAAAGCATGCAAGGTCGTTGCAGATATATGCACCGCGGCCGTTTTTCCGGCCGGTCGGATCAATGCTGAAGGTATCGTCCTGTGAATGGACGATACGTATAAGGTCAGGTTTTTCTCTTTTCTGACCACAGCCTATACAGGTTCTTTCCGGCAGTTTCTTCATACCGGTCATACTTCTTCACTTTCATCAGAAATCATTTCTGAATCTGACTCGTAATCATCTTCGGCTACACCATCATCTTCATAGTCTTCACCCTGATAATCGATACCCATCTCATCAAAGATACCCTGCTCCTGAGCCTGGGACTCTGATTTGATATCGATCTTGTAGTTTGTAAGCTTTGCAGCAAGGCGGGCATTCTGTCCTTCCTTACCGATGGCAAGACTGAGCATGGCGTCAGGTACGATGACCATGGCTTCCTTATTATCCTGATCCGCGATAACGGCGATAACCTTTGCAGGTGAAAGAGCATTTTCGATAAGGTATGCAGGGTTCTCGTCATAGTTAATGATATCGATCTTCTCTCCGCGAAGTTCTTCTACCACAGTATTGACTCTGGAACCGTTGAGACCTACACATGCTCCAACAGGATCAACATCGGGATCGTTTGATAAAACAGCCATCTTGGTTCTGGAACCGGCTTCGCGGGAGATAGCCTTGATTTCTACGATACCGTCTCTTACTTCGGAAACCTCTTCTTCGAAAAGGCGCTTTACGAGTTCCGGATGGGTTCTGGATACCATAACGCGAGGTCCGCGAGGAGAATCCTTAACTTCAACTACGTATACCTTTACTCTGTCATTGGTCTCAAGCTTTTCGCCCTTGATCTGCTCATTCTCTGAAAGATATCCGTCAACCTTACCTAAATTGATGATAATGGATCTTCCGTTATCTCTGTCAACTGTTCCTGTAACAACTTCCTTCTCCATGGAGTAGTACTCGTTGTAAAGAACCTTACGCTCCTCTTCACGTATGCGCTGTACTATAACGCCCTTTGCATTCTGTGTTGCGATACGTCCGAAGGTCTTGGAATCAACCTTTACCGGGACGATGGAACCAAGTGTATATCCGGGATCAATCATTCTTGCATCAGCAAGTGTGATCTCGGTGTTTTTATCAAGTACTTCTTCTACTACGGTTTTGTCGGCAATTACGGAATAATCGCAGGTGTCAGGATCTACACTGACACGGATGTTGTCGGAAGAACCGAAGTGGTTCTTGCAAGCTGTCTGAAGTGAAAGCTCGATTGCTTCTATAAGAGACTGCTTTGAAATTCCTTTTTCCTTCTCAAGTAGATCGAGTGCTTCGCTAAGTTCTTTATTCATTAGTTTTTACCCCTCCCGGTAATATTATCATTTGATCCATCATCTGAGGTTTCCTCTGCGTTATCATCAGCCGCATCATCCGGTATGATATCGTCGTTTCCAGGCTGGTCTTTGAAACCGAGTGAACATACTTCCATCATATACTGCTCGGGAATGAAATCTTCTTTATCGAGCCATTTTGACAGTTTTCTGGAAACCCTGGCACAATCATCTACAGTCATGTCGACTCCGTCTGTGCGGTAAATGAAAGATCTAAGGTACCATTCTCCATTTTCTAGTGTAAAAGTAACACTGTCTACCTGATACCCTTCTTTAGGGCACATCTCATCGAGATATTTTTTTACCCTTACTGTGTAATCACCGTTTGCCTGCATATAAAAATCCTCTAAACTTAAGCAAAAGGAGCGGGCTTAACGCCTGCTCCTTTCAACTAGTCAATAAATACGGTACAAAGATAACACAAGAATATCGTAAAATCAACACTTTTTTTAATAAACTCACATAAGTCCGCGGACAAGAATGATAAGGATCAGAATCGGAAGTACAAACTGAAGGTATCGTTTTACGCCCGGATGGATCTTCATGCCCTCTCCCTTGTTGCATTCGTTCACGTAGTTATCAAAGCCCCAGCCCCACTTGCTCACGCAGAAAAGAAGGTATATAAGGGAACCGCCCGGAAGCAGAAGATTTGATACGATGAAATCCTCTGAATCAAGAACGTCTCTTGCCCCTATCAGATGAACATTGGACCAGATATTGTAACCGAGTACACAAGGTATGCTTGTGATAAGTATGAAAATGCAGTTTATAAGAACCGCTTTCTTTCTTGTCCAGTTGAAATTATCAATGGAGGTGGACAGGAGGTTTTCAAATACGGTTATTACGGTACTGAAGCTTGCAAAGGACATGAACAGGAAGAAAAGTGAACCCCAGAGCTGTCCGCCGGTCATGCTCATAAATACCTTTGGGAGAGTCATGAAAATAAGACTCGGACCTGCATCGGGATCGACATTGAAACTGAAGCAGGCAGGAAAAATGATGAGACCGGAGACTATGGCAACAAAAGTGTCCAGAGCGCAGATTCTTACGGATTCGCTGACAAGCGTAAAGCGGTCAGACATGTAGGAACCAAAAATCTCCATACATGCAACGCCGAGACTCAGGGTGAAGAATGCCTGGTTCATGGCAGCGGAAACAACCGAACCAAGACCTTTCAGGATACTTCCGTTTCCTGCCGCTGCTACTCTCTCAAGGTTTGGAACAAGATAAAAATTGATTCCCTTTGCAGCTCCCGGCAGAGTAATGCTGTGAATAGCGAGGATAATGATCAGGGCAAGAAGAACAGCCATCATGGCTGTTGTTACTTTCTCCAGACCCTTCTGGATTCCGAAGGAACATACAAGGAAACCCAACAGAACTGTCAGTATCATACAGATCATCATTTCTTCCGGATCTGAAAGAAGCCCGACAAAAACGGAATCTACTTCATCCAGGGAAATATTGTTGAATTTACCGACGGCAAATTTCATAAAGTATGAAACCATCCAGCCGGAAACAGTTGTGTAATACATCATAAGGATATAAGCACCGGCAATGGCAAACCATCCGTGAATATGCCATTTGCTGCCGTAGGGCTCCAGATTTTTATATGCCAGCACCGCACTCTTGCGGGAGGCGCGTCCCACCGCAAGCTCCATGGTGAGAACCGGAACACCCATGATCACAAGGAAGATAAGGTAGAATATGACAAATATTCCTCCTCCGTTCTGACCCGCCAGGTACGGGAATTTCCATACGTTTCCTATTCCTATGGCGCAACCGGCACTTACCAGAAGAAAGCCCAGTCTTGATTTAAAACTTTCACGATTATCGTTCATAAAATCTCCTCAAAAAAGGGCTTGCAGCAAACTGCAAGCCCTGAATTATTTAAACAGAGCCGCCGGATAAAAAGGTGTCGGTCAAAAATGACCGGCGGCTTACACGGTTAATGATAAGAAGTTTATCCGTCATACCGGGACCTTAGAAAAGGTCGGCATTCTTTGCATTCTCCAAAACCGATGGAATCTCGGCAAGAGAAACAATGCGGTACTTGAGTTCGGCACGGGAACCGGCAAGTTCCTTAAGCTTCTTGGAAATTCTGTGATAGATTATGCCGCAATCTTCTTTTTTGGTACCTATCAGAAGAAGGAGGTACTGGCTTGAGCTGTATTTTGTATAGACATCACCTTGTCTGAGTTCTGCATAGAGAGCGTTTTTCAAGGCTTCGGCTCTTGCGGAAAGCTTCTCCTGATTCTGTATAGGTTTTCCTTCGTAGTCAACCAGAGTACAAAGCATCATAAAGATGGAGTTACCTCTGCGTACCAGGTTACGACGGAGAACATTGTAAACGTCGATGAAGCTTGAGAATGCGCAGTAGTATGAACCAAGGCTGCGACTGTCGCCCTTACTGTTTTTAAGAGCTGCATCACGCTCAAGGATACCAGCCTGGATTTCCTCGATATCATCGGAAACAACCTTGATGTCATCATAAATGCGTTCGTAGCACTTGATAAGGTCGTCAGGAAGAGGAACTTCCAGATCATCAAGATAATAACGGGCTGTTTTATTGTAGAGCTCATAAGCTTCTTTGTATTCTTTGCGAAGGATCAACGCGTCGATAACATTGATCTGCCATCCGCCGTCAGGATAAATCTGGCTGGCTTTGCTGTATAGCTTGTAGAGATTGTTGTAATCTTCTTTTTTTCTGTAGTAATCACCGAGGAACAATACAAGCTCATCGAAGAGATGCTTCAGCTTGACAGATTCAACGATAACCCAGTTGTCTGTGGAAAATTCGGGAAGAAGTTCACCTTTATAAAGTTCGAAAGCCTGCTCGTAAAGCTTTGCTTTTGACTCCTCATCTTCGGCTTCGGCAGCCTTGCGGCAATCGTCAGTGTAGGTCTTTACATCAAGAGTCACCTCGTAGCCTTCGGGCTTCTCAATGTAGTAGATACCTTTCTTTCCTTCGATATACCGCTTTCCGGGAACACCGCTCTTTTTAAGCTGTGTTCTTGCCTGATGAAGCAGGTTGTTTAAGCTGTTGTTTTCGTCAAGAAGATCCTTGTAGCCGAAAACTCCGTCTATCAGCTCTCTCTTGGAGATGCCCTTCTTATAATTTAAAAGAATGATCTGGATAAGCTTTAAGAAATTTGCTTTGTTATTCTGCCCGAGTCCCATGTACTGTCCGTTGACAGAAATGGAAAAACCACCGAGCATACGTATGTCTATTTTGTTTTCACTCATAATTTCCCCTTACTTTAAGACATTTTATAAGTTTTATATTAGTCTTATTCAAATGAAAAGTAAACAGAAAAATGAAAAATTTAAGCCTTTTTGTAATTATTTTTGTATAGCGTGTTGCTTTTTTAATGCTATTAAAGTGTTTAAGTCCTGTTAAGCGCTTCTTCTGCCTTTGTATAAGCCTCCTCAGGGATGCCTATATCCTCAACAAAGATTTTCCCGCTGTACTCTTTTCCGGCCCCGGTTATAAGTCCGGTCTTGTTTTTTCCGAAGGTGATGGTCACATCCGCTTTTATGCCGCATCCCAGAAGCTCACCGGTGTCGGTATTGATGCCGGAGGGCGCGTCGATGGCAAGGGTAAAGCCACGGGTGTGAGCATTGGCCTCTTCTATGAAGCTCCTGTAAACACCTTCTACAGGGCGGTGAAGGCCTATGCCGAAGATTCCGTCGATGCAAATGTCACAGTCCGGAAGCTCGTCACCGGCACGGTAAAGATTTACTCTTCCGAGAAGCTTCTGAAAGTGAAACATCTGATAAAGAAATTCCCAGCTTGCCTTTTCAAGCTTTCCCACAACCCATACAATCGGGTCGTAGCCGGTCTCCTTAAGCATGCGGGCAGCAGCCACCGCGTCTGCTCCGTTGTTGCCGACACCTGCAAGTACCAGTATGCGGGCATCCCGCTCGTAGGTATAATGCCGGTTTATATATATGGCTATTTTTGAGCTGGCAGTTTCCATCAAGGCAAGGGACTCAAAGCCCATCTCTCTCATGGCAATCATGTCTGCCTTTTTTGCAACTGTTCCTGTTATCAAATCCTGCATGTGAAGTCCTCCAAAAATATAATCTTCCCAATATAAATAGCTTGTGCCGGTTCAGGGAATTTCGCTTTTTAAATTATACAACAAAGCTTGTATGGGATGGTTGAATTCCTAAAAGTGGTCAAATTATCATAATGATTACATTTGAACAAAACAAAAAACACATAAGCCTGATGATTCGACTTATGTGTTTTACATATTTTAATCCGACCTCAGTGCGTCAATCGGGTTCAGAGTTGCCGCGCTTCTTGCGGGCATGTAACCGAAAATGAGACCGATGGCGATGGAAATACTGAAGGAGGCGATGACCCAGCCTAAGGAGGGCTGTGCGTCAATGTTCATCACCTTGCCTGCCAGTGTAGTACCTATGAATCCGACTACAATGCCGATGAGTCCGCCCATGGAACTGGTAACAGCCGCCTCAATGACAAACTGAGTAAGTATGGTGGAACGTTTTGCACCGAGAGCCTTTCTGATACCGATCTCTCTGGTTCTCTCCGTTACGGATACCAGCATGATGTTCATGACACCCACGCCGGCAACAAGAAGTGAGATTCCTGCGATACCGCCCAGCATCAGAGACATGGATGCGATCATCTCGTTCATGGAATCCAGGAGCTCGCTCATGGCTGTGACTTTGTAGAGGTCATCGTTTTTGAAGATGGTGTAAAGGAAATCCTCGATGATAGTGGTGACGGTTGAGGATTCCTCAACGTATTCATCATGAAGAGTGAAGGTGTAGCTGTTGATGGTTCCGTTTCGGGACAGCTTTACGGCTGCAGTGTAGGGGATGTAAACGAAATCATCACTTCCGCCCTCGCTCATCTCGTCGCTTTCGGAGGTCTGCCTTTCAACAACGCCCACTATCTCATACTTTGTTCCGTTAATACTTATGCGTTGTCCGAGAGCCTTTTCGGCGCTCTCGTAATAGGTCTTCGCCACATAAAGTCCGATGACCGCAACCTTCTGTCTTGCGGCAATGTCTGCGTACTGGATGAAACGGCCTTTATCAAGGTCATAAGCCATGATATCCAGATAGTCCTCCGAAACACCTGTGACAGAAGTGTTTGAGGAGTTTTCATTACCCACCTTTACAGTGGCGCTGACATTTACCGTAGGTGAAAGATGTGAAAAATACTTTTCATTATCCTGATAGAAGTCATACATCTCGTCCACGCTTACCGAACGGGAACTGAGATTTGTGACATTTACGTTGATACGGTTGGTTCCCATTGAGGCAAAGCTTGAGGTCATAAAGGACATCTCGCCGTTTACTATTCCTACCAGAATGATAACCGCCGCAACACCGATGATGATACCAAGCATCGTAAGAAACGAACGCATCTTGTTTGCCCAGATGCTCTTAAGAGCAAGATTAAATGAGTTTAGCATAGTCCTCCGCTGTTCCGTCATAAACTACTTTGCCGTCAGAGATACGGATGATTCTTTTGGCTTCAAGCGCGATGGAATTGTCATGGGTTATCATGACTACCGTGTTTCCGTCTTCATTGATCTCCTTAAGGAATCCAAGAACCTGCTTTGAGGTTTTTGAGTCCAATGCACCAGTCGGCTCGTCTGCAAGGATAAGTTCGGGATCTCCTGCCAGGGCTCTCGCAATGGAAACTCTCTGCTGCTGACCACCGGAAAGCTGTGCCGGCTTCTGCATCCATTTGTCTGCAAGTCCGACACGCTCCAGCTGCTTCATGGCACGCTCATTCTGCTCAGCCTTTGGAACTCCTGCATAAAGAAGGGGCAGGCAGACATTATCAAGAAGGTTATCCTTCGGAAGCAGGTTGTACTGCTGGAAGACAAAACCGATCTTCTTGTTTCTGATGGCTGCCAGTTCATCATCCTTCATGGAGGAGGTGTCCTGACCGCTGATGAGATATTTTCCGCTGGTGGGCACGTCCAGAGCTCCGATAATGTTCATAAGGGTAGATTTTCCCGAGCCGGATTTTCCGACTATGGCCACGAACTCTCCTTTGTAAATGTTTACGGAGATGCCGTCATTGGCATGAACCTCTTCGGAACCCATTTTATAGATTTTATAAATGTCATGGAGTTCCAGCAGAGGAAGCTCTCCGATGTGTTCCTTCGGAATGAAGACCACATTTCCCAGTTCGGAGCTTCCTGAGGCTGCCTCCTGGGCAGCCTTCAGCTTCGCAATCTCGTCGTGGTTCTCGGCATACTCGTCGGGTTCATCTTCCTCAGTTTCGGTTTTTTCTGAAGCGTTTTCTGAGTCAGCATTACTGTCATTGTTTAAATGATCAGCGTTATCCTCTGAGGAAAGATCGTCTGTCGATTCATCAGAAACAGATAAATCTTCCACTTCAAGAGTTTCGGTTCCCTGAGTTTTTTCGTTTATGTTTTTATTCTTAAAATCCTTTAATGACATAATTACCTAATATGCTACGAAATATAAATCGTACGGTGATAAACATTGAGTTAATGTTATCTGCTCGGTATAAAGAAATACCGGGAAGGAATACGGAATTAATCCACTTTCATCCCGGTATATGGTTTATTGGTTCTGATTACATCGGACCGCCGCCCATGCCGCCGCTTCTGCTGCCTGATCCGCCGCTTCTGCTTCCGCCTGAACCGCCTCCGAAGCCGCTACCGCTGGGCGGACCGCCGGAGCCGCTGAAACCTCCGCCCGGCTGGCCTCCGAAGCCTCCCATCATCATGCCGGCATCATCTGAGCCGACTGTGGATTGGGAAATGTAAACCTCGTCATCTTCGCTGAGGTCTCCCGAAAGGATCTCAACGTAACTGTCTGAAGTAAGACCAGTTTCAACGGAAACCGAATGGAAGCCCTCAGGTACATGGGAATTCTCATCTTCAGTGTAGGTCTCTCCTTCCTTATTCTTTACATAAACCTTGTCGCCTCTCTGAAGTGCATCGATAGGGATTGCAAGAGTGTTCTCTGCCTCATCAAGGATTATGACACCCTCAACGTTCATGCCCGGAAGGAGACTTCCGAATTCAGTCATGGTAACCGTTACAGGATAATAGGTAACACCGTTTGAAGAAGTACCTTCCATAGAAATCTTTGTTACCGTTCCCTTGAAGGTCTGGCCTTCAAAGGCATCTGCCGTAACATCCACAGACTGACCAACAGCAACATTGGAGATATCAAGCTCGTCAATGTTCATGTCAAAGGTCACTTCCGTCAGGTCATATATAACTGCAAGGGAAGTTGCCTGTGAACCGTTCTGTACATTCTCACCGGCATTGACAGATTTTGTGACAACAGTTCCCGAAATCGGTGCTGTGATAGTGTAGTCTTCAAAGTTATCTGAGGTTGTATCAAGGCTTGACTGTGCACTTTCCACTGAGGATTTTGCACTGTCTACCTTATCCTTGTAGGAGTCAATGATGTCTTCTATATCATCTGCTTCTGCAAGGAAAAGTGACTGCCCTGCTGTGACATAATCACCTTCGTCCACGAGGAGATCCGCAACAGTTACTGTGGAAGTAAGATTTTTAGCCTTAATGGTGAAATCCCTTGCGGATTCAAAAACTGCACTTCCTGAGGCATTCATGCCATTGATATTGGCAGTGGCATACATATCGGTGGTAAGTCCGCCGGGGTTTGCCACCTCGATGGTGATGTATCTTACAAGCTGTCCGCCGGCAAGTGTGGTTTCCATGGAATCCACAGAAGTAACAACACCGATGAGCTCTTCCAGCGTGTCATCAAGAATGACTGTGGCTGTATTTCCCACAGGGATCATTGCTGCTTCCACGGAAAGAAATGGAATGTCTATTTTCATGGTGGAGTCATCATAGATCTCGGCTATTGCGGTGTTGGAATTTACCTGATCACCTATAGAGATGTTGAGGGTCTTAATGTGACCGGAATAGGGAGACTTTACGGTATTTCCGCTGAAATCCGCCACTGCCGTGTCGTAATCCTTCACGGCATCACTGTACTTGTTTTCCGAACGCTCAAGGGAGCTGGTTGCGGAACTAAGCTTTGATGTAATGGAGGAAGAATCTATCTCGTAAAGAACCTGTCCCTTTTCTACCACATCTCCTTCCTGGAAGTCTGCGGAAATGACTTTACCGTCTACCATGGAAGTGATCTTGTAACTGTTCTTTGGTGAAATGGTTCCGGAACTTGAAAGAGATGACTGGATGGTCTGTCTCGTTACGGTTCCGGTCTTTACTTTGTTATCGGATGCTGACGGCTGACTTTTTTTGGCGGTGTAGAATTTTATGCCGCCTATCACCGCTGCCAGTACCACAGCTCCGATGACTAATTTCTTAACTGGTAATTTAAATTTCATTAATTGCTCCAAAACAGATAATTTTGAATTTCGTGTATGTCCGATCCGGTTTAACCGGATATCAGATACCTAAAGAAAGGATGAATGACTCTTCTTTCAATATTACTTTGCAACTGCGGTTATTTCCTGGCTTCCGTCAGAGTTACGTCTCCATACAACAGTTACCTTATCGCCCTTCTCACGTGAACTGTATACGGAGAATGCATAAGCCACATCGTCATTGCCCACATCATATTCTGTTCCGTCGATCTCTACAGAGGTAGGTGTCATGAGGTTGCTTGAGCTGTAGTAAATATTGGTTATCTCACCTGTGATGGTACCCATATCGTTTCCGGTTGATGAGTAAGCATAAACCGACTTTGTTGAAGAATTATAGTAAACCACAACAGGATCGCCGCTGGAAGCTTCGTCCTCGATCTCATCCGCAGAGGAAGACTCGCCGTTGAGAGTACAGCTTGCATCACTTCTGCTGAAGGGGATGATGGAAGTGAGACTCTTGTCCACCTTAAGAAGGTAAGGACCTTTAAGATTGGACTCAAGGGTATCCAGAAGATTGATCTCATCGTTATCTGAAAGGGTGTAGCCAAATAACTTGCCGTAGATGGTGCTGTTGGATCTGGTGGCAGTTTCATTGGCAGAAGTATTGGTCTTCATAAGATTATAGAAAATGTTGACGCAATCCTCGTAGGTCAGGTATTCGTTCACACCCTTCGAAATGTTTTCCACGAGACCTATGGCTGTTGCTTTGGCATTTCTGTTTGACACCATGCTGCCGCTGAAATCCTCGTTGGTGTAACCAAGGAGGGTAAGGCAGGCTTTCTCGGCCTCCGCCATCTTGATGCCCTGATCAGGCTTGAAGAGACCGCCAAGGTAGGCACTGAGCCAGCCCTGCTCTGCTGCTATTCTTATATAGGAAGCGTACTCTGAAGTTGCGAGAACGTCTGAAAATACGGAGACATTGGACTCCGCAGCAACTGTGGTATGGTAGGTTGATGCCATTACCAGCATTTTTGCGAAGAGCGCCCTGGAAACCGGCTGCTCGTTCAGAGTAACATCGAAGTTCTCAATTATCTTTGCGCTCACCAGTGCGTTCTTTCTCTGGGTCAAGGTTGTAGATGCAAATGCTGTCATCGGTGTATATGAAACGACGCTCACAATGCCGGTTACGGCAGCGAGGGCGCCATACGTGAATCTGTTGTACATATGCTCTCCTTATCTTTGAATACTTTTTTGAGCCACAATATCTGACGCCTGGATGCAGAACTAATTGGCTCCTGTGCTCAATACGTTTTGCATTGTAAAGATGAAAACTGAAACGAAGCTGAAAAATCTTTCAGGAATGGGCAAACTGCAGCATAGTTCACAAAAAAATCATAAATAGAAAAGCCGCAGGAATTCCACCGGGGGCGGTTCCCGGCGGCGAGAACCGCTCCCGGTGGAATTCTGAAGTCCTCTTCAGGATTTTCAGTTTCTTTTAAGACTTAAAAGTTATGATTTTCACAGTACTGGGATATAATAAAGAAGAGAGTGTTTTCAGGTGCTTAGCATTAGCATATTTAAAAATGTTGAAGGATAAGATAATGAAGATTTTGATTGTAGAAGACGAGAAACTACTGGCTGATTCCGTAAAGACTCTTTTGGAAGAAAAAGGTTACGATGCAGATGCTGTTTATGACGGGGAATCCGGAGTGGATTACGCTGAGACCGGGGTTTATGACCTTATAATACTGGATGTAATGATGCCGAAGATGAACGGCTATCAGGTGGCAAAGAAGCTCCGCCAGATACATCTCAGCACTCCTATCCTGATGCTGACTGCGAAGTCGGAGCTTATGGACCGTGTGGAGGGGCTTAACTCCGGGGCTGACTACTATCTTACAAAGCCCTTTGACAGCAGGGAGCTTCTCGCCTGTGTCTCTGCTCTTCTGCGCCGTCAGGGAAATGAAGTAGACGAGCTTTGTTTCGGAAATACTTCCCTTGATCTGGAAACCGGAGCCCTGATGTGCGAGGGCAACGAGCTTCGACTCAGCGCCAAGGAGTTTGATGTCATGAGGATGCTGATGCAGTCCAAGGAGAAGAATCTTTCAAAGGAAACCATTCTCAGCAAGGCCTGGGGCTATGATTCCGATGCGGTTGAAAACCATGTGGAGGTTTATGTAGGTTTCCTTAGAAAGAAGCTTAAGTCCATAGGTTCCAATGTGAACATCGTTGCAGCAAGACGTCTCGGTTACCATCTCGAGCTCGAGGGGTAAATGCTTATGGAAATGATAAAGAAACTGAGATTCCGTTTTGTGGCCATTACCATGACTATCGTAACCGTCATGCTTATAGTCATTTTCGGACTGGTGCTGAGTCTCACCCATAGACGTATCTACTCCGACAGTGTAAAAATGCTCAGTCAATTGTCCGGAGTGCCACTGGGTATGAATCAGAACCGTCGTCCGGAAAGACGGGAACGGAATAAGGAAACCAATGTGCAGCTTCCGTTTTTCAGGGTTGAGGTGGACAGTAACGGAGAAATCATTGCCACAGACGGCGATTTTTACGATCTTACGGATGAAGACAGCCTCCAGACACTGGTAGATGATGTGCTGTCACGTTCAGAGAGGATCGGGGATTTAAGTGACTATAACCTAAGATACTTCCGTTCAATGGCATCAGATATAAAAATGATGGATCCGGGAGCTCAGCCGGCTCCGGGCGAGAGTCCTCAGGTAGATAAAGATGGTAAAGCATTGGAGGCCGGAAGTTCAGAACCGACACACCCGGAAGTAAATGGAAACAGAGATAACATACCGCAGGGCGATGATAACTCAACGTCCATGGGTCTGCCTCAGAAGGATTCCGGAATGGAGGGTCCGGGGCAGCCACCCGAAAGCTCCGGTCAGAATATTTCAGGAAACGGAGATCCAAATCCTGAAATAACAAATAATGAAGATTTTGATCCCCGAGCGATAGGGAAAGAAAACTGGGATGGAAAGAGAAACCGTGTCATCGTATTCGCCGACATATCTTCTGAAGTTGCAACTATGAGAAACCTCATAAGAAACTGTATGCTCATAGCAATTCTCAGTTTCCTGGTATTTCTGGTTATTGCAATCTTCTTCGCCAGATGGGCGGTAAAGCCTGTGGAGGATGCCTGGATACAGCAGCGGCAGTTCGTGTCGGATGCTTCCCATGAGCTTAAGACGCCTCTTACTGTCATACTGACGGATGCGGAAATGCTCAAATCCCGGAATCTGGAGGATGCACAGAAGAAACAGTTTGCCGAAAACATATTTACCATGGCCCATCAGATGCGGGGCCTGGTGGACAGTCTCCTGCAGCTTGCCAGAGTTGATAACGGTGCTATACAAAAGCAGCCTCACGAGATAATCGATCTTTCCAAGATGATTTCTGACGAGATCCTGACTTTTGAAGTGCTATTCTTTGAAAAAGGTCTGACGCTTACGGAAAATACTCAGGAAGGTATCAGAATCAAAGGCTCAAGACAGCATATCAAGCAGGCTATAGAAATACTTTTGGATAATGCCCAAAAGTATTCGGATCCAAAGGGCACAGTCACTGTATCCCTTGAAAAATCCGGTTCACACAAGTGCCTCATAAGTGTTGCGGATCCCGGAGAACAGATATCCGAGGAGGATCTCAAAAACATCTTCAAACGTTTTTACCGCATCGACGAAGCCCGTGCCATGAACCACTCCTACGGCCTCGGCCTCTCTATAGCCCAGAATATAGTGACAGAGCATAAAGGCAGGATCTGGGCAGAATCAAAAGACGGCATCAACACATTTAAAATCGAACTTCCGACAATGTAGATGAAGCATAAGTCAAGGTCAGCGCCTCGGTTTTAAATGGATGCCCTCCGACGCTGACCGGCCGTATTACAGAAAGCTATGGCTGAGCCATTTTTTGCCCATGAATCGGTGGAGGAAAAAAAGTCCTCTTACAAGCCAGTCCAGAGACATGCCGTACCAGACGGCAATGGGTCCAAATCCGAAAAACCTGATAAGGATGGTTGACAGGGCAACTCTTGTAAGCCACATGGAAAGAGATGAGACTATCATAGAGTATTTTACATCTCCGGCAGCTCTCAGTCCGTAGGGAGTGATGAAGCTTGGCACCCAGACGAGACACTTCACTATGGTGATATAAATCATCATGTTAAAACAGATACGTGCACTCTCCTGTTCCATGCCCGCCAGAAACATTACCGGCTTACAAAATACGAAGGTCAGAAGACAGGAAAGAATAATGATGACATCGCCTATCCTCATATGCTTTACAATGTAGTATTTGGCTTCTTCTCTTCTGCCGGCTCCCAGAGTCTGACCGACGACGGTCATAAGCCCCATACCGACAGCGATGGCGGCAATTCCATTGATGCTTTCAAAGATAATGGTCATGGCCTGGGCTGCGATGGCGGTAGTTCCCAGGGTTGAAACCGAGGACTGGATCGCCAGCTTTCCGAACTGAAACATTCCGTTTTCAATGCCTGAAGGGATTCCGATGTAAAGGATCCGCTTTATCATTCCGGGATCCGGCTTTACCAGATAATGTCGTATCACGATGGGCTGTCTCGGAAATCTAAGGGAAACAGTCAACACTATGGCGGAAAAGATTCTCGATAAAAGTGTTGATAATGCTGCCCCCATTACTCCCCATTTAAATATGAATATAAATGTGAAATTTCCTATTATGTTAAGGATATTGGAAAGTACGGATATATTCATGGGATATTTGCTGTTTCCGCCGGCTCTGTAAAATGCTGCACAGACCTGATAAAGGCCGATGAAGGGGAAGGATGCAGCAGTAAATCGGAAGTAAATGCGTGAGGCATTCATGACTGCATCATCCACCGATCCGAAAACCAGCTTCAGGATGCCGGCATTGAAGATCTCTGCAATAAGCATTACCAGAAAGGCGATGAACATGACGGAAAGAACTATCTGCCGGGCAGCTTCATTAGCTTTTTTTGTATCCTTTGCTCCGATATACTGGGAACAAATGATGGTGCCGCCGGTGGCTATGGCCGAGAACATCTGAAGTACCAGGGTGTTAATGGCATCGGTGAGGGATACCGCGGAGATGGCAGCGCTGCCGATACGAGTCACCATCATGGAATCTGCCATACCCATAAAGGAGGTCAGGAGATTCTCTATCATGAGGGGAATGAGGAGTTTACGAAGGTCAACGTCGGTAAACTCGAGATCATCCCAGGCGATTTTACTTTTGTCATAAAGTCTGTCTAAACGAAAAAGATAGTGATACAAGTGGTGCTCCTTTAATTATGTTCCAATCAGGTTGGTTTAAGAATGTCAGGAATCATGGTCTGCATGGGGGCTGGATAAATGGTTCCTTCCGGTGATGCGTAAGGATTATGGAACAGAGTCAGTTTATGTGGTGTTTTATCCTTTGGTAAACTTCTGCTACCGGAAGACCTACAACATTGTTGTAGTCACCTTCTATGCCTTTAATGTATTTTGCGAAGGCTCCCTGGATTCCGTAGGCGCCGGCCTTATCCATAGGCTCTGAGGATTCGGCATAGGCAGTGATCTCTTCTTCTGTCATGGGGTAAACATTAACATCGGTTTTTACTGCAAAGGAATCAATGGTATCCTGACCTGCGCTGTCTCTAGCTATGATGGTGACACCGGTATAAACCTGGTGGCTGCGCCCCTGAATGGACCGGATCATCTCTGCTGCCTCTTCATGGGAATGAGGCTTCCCCAGGATATGACCATCCACGGAAACAATTGTGTCGGCTCCCAGGATGAGGGTGAGTTTATTCTGATGAGATGCTGCAAGGGAAATGTCTTCAGAACTCACTGGTGTACCGACCGAAAGAGAAATATCATCGGTTCTCTCTGACTTCTGCAGCTTTGAAGCGATATCCATAGCCTTGCTTTTTGAGAGGCTGATCACAAGCTCCTCGGGAACAGAGCCGGTGACCTTTTCATCTATATCACTTGGAATGATCTCCGGATTTATACCTATCTGCTCCAGCAGTTCTTTTCGACGGGGGGAACCGGAGGCTAAAATAAAGCGGTCTATACTCATATAATTTATCCTTTTACGAAAATATGTAAGCCTTTACATTTTTGAAATGACTTCATTATACATTAATCCTTTCGGTAATGCCATATCAAAAAATCACATGGAAATAAGGATTATTTTTTTTAGGGAATTCTGCCATGTTGACAATAATTGTTCGGATAATTAGAATTTAAATATCAAGTAAATTCAATGAGTTTACCGGTTTTATGCCAGAGGGTGCCAACAGGGACGGTTCTCGCCGGCGAGAACCGTCCCTGTTGGCACGTGGTTGAGATATAGCCCAGTTGATTTGGATGTCAGATCGGAGTAATGGAATGGGAAGAGACGGAAAGATAACCATAAAAGATATAGCGGAAATGGCCGGGGTATCCAAGACTACGGTTTCTTTTTTTCTGAACGGAAAAACCGATAAGATGTCACCGGAAACCGAGGCACGGATCCGGGAGATGATCGAGAAGACGAACTATCGTCCGAATATCGCCGCCCGTACTCTGAATCAGAAAAAGACCAATCTTATGGGAGTGATCATCGGAGACATTACCAATAGCTTTTCCAACAGGATTGTTAAGGGAATCGAGGATACCGCAAGAAAGCACGGTTTTCAGACCCTGATCGGCAATTCTTCCTATGATGCCGAGATGGAAGCAAGTTATGTAAACAGGATGCTGACTCTTGGGGCAGACGGTTTTATCATTCAGCCTACACCGGGATTTCATGAAACCTCAAAGATACTGAATAGAGGAGGAAAACCCTTCGTATATTTTGACAGTAAGGTTTATGAGGACGATGCCTACTGGGTTAAGACGGACAATTATACCGCTACTTACCGAACCATGGAAAAGCTTATGGAAAAGGGCTATAAAACTTTTCTTATGATTGGAGCGGATCCATCGAGACTCAGTACCCGCATAGAGAGATCCTCCGGATTTACAGACTGCATACTTGAGAACGGGTACAGTTATGAGAGCCTTGAGATTAAGGATGGGGAAATAGATGGTGAAAAGGTTCTGGATTTTGTGAAGTCCCATATGAAAGCCAACCACCCTGCCCTTGTGTATGTGCCTAACTGCTGGGCACTTCCTGAGGTCTATCATGCACTCCAGCCGTTAAAAGAAAAGATCCCCAAGGAGCTCGGGATCATAGGCTTTGACAATGTTGAATGGGCCATATATTCTGACCCTAAGCTCACAACCATAGTCCAGCCTGCCTATGAGGAAGGTCAGAAAGCTGCCGAAATTCTCATAGATCAGATAAAAGAAACGAATTCCGAAAAGCCTCATCAGACACTGAAGTGTTCTGTGAACTGGCTGGAATCCACCATGTAAATCAAAAAATCCCGACGGTTTGGTCCGTCGGGATTTTCTTTATAAAGTCCACCGGGGACGGGACGGTTCTCGCCGGCGAGAACCGTCCCGTCCCCGGTGGATTCACCTTTATCGGGTGGATTTTATCGCTTATCTCTGTCTATCATTTCCAGTGAAATGATTCCGATTGTTATACATACAATGCCGATCAGTGCTATGACACCCCAGCAATGGAGGATGTTATCGATGGTTCCGGCATAAAGTGTGTTCTGCATGGACTGTGCTGAAAGAAGATCCATCTTGTAACGGATATCGGTCCTCTGAATGTAGTCCACCAGTGACTGAACCTCGGGCACTGACCTGAACTGGTATATGGCTGAGAACAATGCATGTGATGTAAGTGAATTGTAATCAGCAACGGCACATATGGCGACTGTGCCCCAGTGGCTTATGGTCATTTTTTCCACTATAACTGCAGGTCCTGAGCTGAAGGAAAAGATAACACCTGCAAATACCAGCTGTATTATGAGGAGGAATGGCATCACCGTCATTGCGGCGGTGGTTGTCCTTACAATACAGGATATCATCAGGGCGATCATATCTGCGGAAAAGGTGATGATCCATAAAGTGATGGCAAAATCCAAAGTAAAGGATCCGGTGACGATACTTTCCTCCGGGAATTTGATGCCGTAAAGTTTATATACCACGATGGAGATGATGACCTGCAAAAGGCACATTATGGCCTGATATATCATGTGGGCGCCAATATATGCAGTTATATGAAGTCCCGCCCTGTGCTCTCTTTTAACTATTGCCCTCTCCCGGCATACCATCTGAATGGAATTAAAGAAACCGTTCCATATGCAGACGCAGACAATGGCAAAGGATCCGGCCTTAAGTCTTTCCATATTGGTGAAGAGGCTCTTTCCCATTACAAAAGCTACCATCAGTGCGATGGCTGCAGACAGGGGAAGTCCTTTCCAGTCACGTTCATTAACAAAGATGCGGAAGAGCTTTCCGAGATAAATATTAACCTGTCCTAACCTTCCGGTGTGAATAGCGTCATCCATTTGCTGCTTCCTCATTTCTTTTACAAAATATTTTCTCGGATGATATATCCGAGGTGCCCTTCATGTGAGTGATACTTCCACCTCCGGGTTTGGGGTAGTGGAGCTGTCTCCGGAAGGAGCTGAGCCGGCTTTTGGCTTGTCGTCAGCGGTAATATTTTCAGACGCAACCTTCTCTCCTGATTCGGTTTTTACCTCCGCATCATCAATCTCCGGTTCTGTATTTTCGACAGGTGCTGCCGCCTTTTCAGCCTGCAGCTTTGCGAATTTTTCTATAAACACATCAGCCTGACCTTCACCGCCCTCTCCCTCGCTGTTGATGGCAAGGACGATGTCTTCCATGGTTTCCTTGTTGAAGAATTCCTTAGCTTCGCTAATGCTTCCGTAAAAGGCAAGCTGGCCGGTATGACTGCTGTTCTTTGCCAGAACGATGACCTTGTCAAAGAGGTCGATAACTCGGTCAGGTGTGTGGGTGATGACCATAACTATCTTGTACTGGTCGGCGATATTTCTGAGCTGTCTCATAAGATCCCGGGCCATAACTCCGTCAAGACCGGAATCCGGTTCGTCAAGAATGAAAAGGCTTGGATCCGCTACGAATTCAACAGCTATGGAAAGTCGCTTTCTCTGACCGCCTGAAAGTTTATCAACCAGTTCATTCTTAACCGCATCAAGACCAAAGAGGTCAAGGGTATCCTGAACACGGGCCCTTCGGGCTTCAAAGCTTGTATCACTTGGCATGCGCATTTCCGCAGCATTGGTGAGGGTCATGATAACGGTATCGTCTCCACGAAGAAGATCCTGCTGTGGAACCATGCCGATCTTGTATTTCATTTTTGAATAGTCATTATAAACATTAAGATCACCCTGGGTGATGTCTGCCTTTGCTTTCTCGTAACCTGTGACAGCATTGATAAATGTGGTCTTACCTGCACCGGAACCTCCCAGGATCAGAACCATATTTCCCGGTTCTATCTTCAGGTTAATGTCTTTCAGGAGAATCTGCTTTTTAAACATGTTCCGCACGGAACGCTCCTGGATATGGATCTCCAGGTCATGGTTTTTGAAGGTTTCATGATTATAAGCAAGATAGTCCCCTACAAAAACAAAATGGGTATCGCCAATGTTTATAACATCATAAAGCTCCAGCTTCCTTGAACCTTCAATCTTGTTCTGGTTCACAAGGACACCTCTTGTGGTGTCAATGTCTTCAACGTACCAGCTTCCGTTAGTATAACGTACCACAGCATGGTGCTCCGATTCTGTCCTTGTTTCATCTGTAGAAGCAGCTGGCTCTCCCTTTCGGTTTTTCAGATAATCACTGACATGACTGTAGATATGATATACCTTTTGCTCCGGATTGAGAGGCACACGCTTCCACTCCAGATTTCCCGCAAATTTCTTCAGGAAAACAAATATGAGCATATCCTCGTCATTCTTAATTCGGATAACATCACCGTTTTTAAGTATGGTATAAGAACCAAATTCCACATCTACGTCATTGATGGTGGTGACATTGCTGTCTGTGAGATTGGCATAATGCCAGTTTCCGAAGGTATGGCTCAGCTTCCCCTGCTTTTTATCAAGAAGGGGATATTCCAAAGAGATTTTGTCATCATTTTTAAAGTGGAACAGACTCTGCTTGCCGATGGCGAGCTCTTTTTCCACTCTGAACTGCTTGGGAACACTTCCTATTTTTATCACGACGATTTTCGCGGGGTCGACGAGATCTTCCAAAAGTCCGGACATATAAACCTCCATTTTATGAACACCGGTCCGGTGAAACTACACTTCCCATTGAACCGGTGTTACATATCAGGCTTTCAGGGAAAACCTGACACAACACAATCTAGGTAAAATTATAGCACAGGATTTAATGCTATACCTATTTAATATCGTCTTAAGAAGAGTTTATATAAAAGAAATCCGCCGCCAAAGAGGCGACGGATAATGAATATGAGTTATGTCTGAACTGTGCATGCTAGTGCATACGTATGACTGCCGGGTATATCTGACAGCCTGCTGAGGGATACGGCATTATTTTCCGTATTTCTTATAAAGATCTGCATGTGCATAGACTACATTCCAGGCGCCGGAGGTTTTTCCGGTAACGCAGATATAATGTGATCCGCTGGGACCTGTGAAGGAGGATACCGCACAGTTGCCGGCTTTTGAAACATAACCGGTTTTCGCCATAAGAGCCTTTCCGCCAGTGGACTGGGTATCTATGCGGGTCAGGAATTTGTTTGAGAAACTGATTCCTGAACTATGCTTGTTGCTGGCTTTGGTTGTGTAGTTTCTTGTTGAAAGAATTGCACTTGCGTAAGGATTTGCCATAGCGTATTTCATGACCAATGCCATGTCCTTTGCGGTAGTGTAATGGTTATCATTGTAAAGACCGGTACTGTTGGTATAGTGAGTTGTTGAGGATATACCAAGCTCCTGGGCCTTCTGATTCATGAGATTTACGAACTGCTTTTCGGAACCTGCGATAAGTCTTACAAGAGCAAGAGCCGCATCAGCTCCTGACGGAAGAATAAGACCATACAAAAGATCCTTAACGGTTAGAATCTCCCCTGCCTTGAAGCCACAGTTTGAAGCGTCATTATCATTAACATAATCAATGATATCGCTTGTGATCTCCACTTCCTGATCAAGATCGGTAATGTTCTCACATGCAACAAGAAGAGTCATGACCTTGGTCATGGATGCGGGATACATCTTTGATTCCCCATTCTTCTCAGCCACAATAAGGTTTGAATCCGCATCCACAAGAATCATAAAGTTTGCATTCACATCAGGTGTAGCTGTAAGGGCAGTCTTTACAAATTTTGAACCTGTAGCTGCAGACTGGAAGTAGTTGCCCGTCTGAGCTTCTGAAGCTGCGGCCTCAGTGGTTGCTGATGTTGTGGAATCTGTTGACTGAACTGTTCCGGAAGTCTGACCGGATGCAGATGTTGTACTATCCGCAGATTGAACTGTAACTGTTGCCTGGTCAGGTGCTGTTGTAGTCCCTGAAACCTGAACCGATCCTGCGGTAGGTGCTGAATACAAAGAGCTTTCAGTTCCTGAAGATGTTTCCGCAACCTGAGTGCCGCTTGTTTCTGAAGTCTGAACAGCCTGGCCTGCTGCAGCCGATGTTTCCGTAATCTGAGCAGACTGGTTTGTACCTGCAGCAGTGGCAGCTGTCGCCTGAGCACCTTCTGAGGTCTGTGAAGCTGCTGAAGAACCGGTTCCTGAAACCTCGACCGTAACAGAAGCTCCTGCCTCAACAACCTGAGAAGTGCCGGCTGCATCTGATACCACAGTATCGGAAACCGAAACCTCCAGCCCCTCATTTGCCACGGCAGCCTCAGTTTCACCCATCTGTGCACTCAAAGGCCCGTATTCTGAAATGACCACGGAAACCTCATTGTCCGCAAGAACTGTAGATGATATGGATAATGTTGACATAACCGCCACCATCATACCGGCAGTGATTTTATGTAAATATTTCTTGTAATTCTTCATATTATTCATCATGCTGACATCCGACTCCTCGTAATAAAAGGTGTACTGTAAAAATGTTTCCCTGTTGCCGGTCGGATAAAGCAAACCTCCCCTTTTAGTACGTATATAGTACCATGAGGAGAGGCTCTAAAACCTTACCAAAACTTTTCAGATTTCCTTTGATTTTGGAACAGTTCAGATGGTAGATGAGTAGGACGGGGCCGGTGGGCGTCCATTTGAATGCGTTGAGCTGAGTCCTGTCTTAGATTTTTCCGACGAGGCGACTCGCATTCAAATGGATGCCCACCGGCTCCGGCCTAC
>JAILDF010000152.1 GCA_024689585.1 Oribacterium sp. | reverse complement strand
AAGAGAAGTGGTGGAGGATGTGCAGGTTGCATCTTTCTTACGATATGTGTTTCTGCTTTGTTTAAGGTCCTGTTAAATTCTATAGTTTGAGTAAGAGGCTGGCAAATGTCAGCCTCTTATTTACTGTATTCCCTTAATCCGTAGTAATAATATTTTCTGATACGTTCTTTTAATGATTTCGGCTCCAGCACCAGGGCATCCCGGCCAAATCGCTTGAAGTACTCCTCAAGCTGTAGCTCAGGCCAGTCGAAATGATACAGGTCACCTTCTATATTTGTGACAACCGGTCTGTTCTTTGTTACAACTTTGAACTTCTTAACTCCATATTCGGTCATTCTTACAACCGCATGTATGTTAGGTGATACTGAATGGGGACTCCTTACAGCTTTCTCTCGCAGTTCTTTTAAGATTCCATCATCAACAACGAACTTGTCTGACGTCACAAAAACACTCCTTAACCTTGAGATCCTGAATGTCCTTGGTTTTTGGATTTTTCTGTCCATACACAGAAGGTAATTACATTGTTCCTCTTTTGACGGAGCTATGACATAGGGCTCAACAAAGTAAGACTGTTCCTCTCCGGATGTTGTGTTGGTGAATGACATTACCCGGGTTTCTTTAAGTGCTTTCTTTATGTCTTCATAGGTGTCTTTGAAGATTATGGCTTCCCTTTCGCTTCTCGGGATCGACAGATAGGAGTTGAACATGTCCTTAAGATACTGGGAAAGGGAGATATCCTTTAACAGGTTGTTTTCTATTATCCTGATTATCCCATACGAAGATCCGCTGACAGTAAGGCTTAAGGCAATGTTTTTAGTGCTGTGCTTGTCATCGGGTTTTACATAGGTACTTATGATCTTTTCGGCGATAAGTTCCACATCCTTGCCATCTATGGATGTCATACTCCTAAGGTCATTTATGATATTTAAGAGGAGATGTTCACTGTCATGCCGGTACTGATCGAAATAGTTTATTATCAGTGTTTTAAGAAAGGCATTAAGGTTTACTGAACCATCCTTTTTCCGGAATTCAAACAGTTCCGCATCATTTATTAGCCTTGCCCTGGTATCCTCGGAAAGATAGATTTTATATTTCTCAGTCATGGTAACCTCTCTTATTTGGGGTTGTATAATATCTATATTATATCTAATAAACAACATATATCACATTAAAATGGGGTTGTAAACAATTTTCAATCTGCATCTTTTTATCACCTATATATTGGATTATGATTAAATCACAAACGAAAGACACATACAGCAATTTACAGGATAGCTAAGTGGTTAAGCACCGGAAGATTAATCCGGAGACCGTGGGTTCGACTCCCACTCCGGCCGAAAGGCGTACCGTGTCTTGTACAATTTTATAGAGATACTTACAGCAATTGATGAGTTTCTTTTACAGAAGATTATGATCGGTTAAAGATTATACCCAAAGGGAAAGGTATCTCGTTCAGTTTAAGATGCCAACAGCAAATTTTAAAATGACTTTAACTCATTGAAAACCGGTAACTGCCGGGGCATCTTGTTTTTAGTGAAGAAGAGAGAGGTGGAAAAAATGTTAGAGTTCTTAAAGAGAGAAACAAATATGACATATACAGAGAATGGGGCTTCGGCATATGTTTCTACAAATTCAGACTGCCTTGATCTTTTTGCATCGATAGGAGCGCTTAGAAACGCATCTGATGAAGAAATAGTTACAAGGTTTAAAAGAGCATATGCCGAGGATAAGGATCTTGCCATGAAGACATTGTTCTTTGCAAGGGATAT
Source organism: Oribacterium sp. (assembly GCA_024689585.1). Taxonomy (GTDB): domain Bacteria; phylum Bacillota; class Clostridia; order Lachnospirales; family Lachnospiraceae; genus Oribacterium. The sequence goes on along the minus strand of JAILDF010000152.1, from coordinate 3,693 downwards.
AAGAGGAGGACTTGGAGAGAGAAGAGTATTTAAGGTAATCCTCCGCTATCTCGCTGACTATGAGACCGGATCCGTTATAAAGAATATAGAAAACGTGGCGGAATACGGGAGATTTGACGATTTGTTAGCTCTTATCGGTACACCGGCGGAAAAGGAATTATTCTGCTTTATAGAGAAGACATTAAAAGAAGATATTAGGGCTATTAATGAGGATCCTGAGAATGCTAATGTTTCTCTCCTGGCAAAGTGGCTTCCGTCAGTAAATACCAGCAATAAGGAAACTGTGCTTATTGCGAAGAAGCTTGTGGGAGCTATCGGGATGACTGATAAGGAATACAGAAAGACATTATCAGCACTTCGGGCAAGGATAAAGATCATAGAGAATAACCTTCGTACTAAAGATTATACTTTTGATTATGAGAAGCAGCCATCAAAGGCGCTTTTCAAATACAGACAGGCTTTCTTCAGAAATGATAAGGAAAGATACCAGCATTTTTTAAAGAAGGCAGAAGAGTCCCCGTCAGTGATGCATACAGGAACGCTCACTCCTTATGATATTATCGCGCCTGTAATAAGCAATAAAAAGCTCACGGATGATGAAAGACATGCCATGGACGTAACATGGAAAGCACTCCCGGATTATGCCGACTCAGACAACGCCCTTGTGGTAGTTGACGGATCCGGTTCAATGTACTGGGGTCATGATCCCCTTCCTGCAGCGGTGGCACAGTCACTTGGGATATATTTTGCGGAAAGGAATAAGGGAGCATTTCATAATCATTTCATCACCTTTTCAAACAGACCAAGGCTTATAGAGATAAAGGGTGAAGATATCGTTGGAAAGGTACGCTACTGCATGAGCTTCAATGAATGCAGCAATACGAATCTTGAGAAGACATTTGACCTTATTCTTGAAACAGCAGTGAGAAACAATCTGACAAAGAAAGATATGCCGGAGAAACTCTACATTATTTCTGATATGGAGTTTGACTGTTGTACATACAACAGAGAGGAAACCATATTTGTGAATGTAAGAAAGAGATTTTGTGAAAAGGGTTATGATTTGCCGCAGGTTATTTTCTGGAACGTAAACAGCAGAAATATACAGCAACCCGTAAAGATGAGTGATCAGGGAGCAGCACTGGTATCCGGATGTAACCCTCAGATATTTTCAATGTTAAAGGATGGAAACCTTGAACCCTACAGATTTATGATGAGTGTCCTTTCAGGAAATCGATATGAAAGGATCGCTGCATAAAATCTTCATAAGGCCGGGATAAATAGTTCCGGCTTTATGTGAAAGGAACAGATATGGAAGCAATAGAGATAAAAGGAAAAGTAAACACAGCACTTTGCTATGCGAAGGTTGTAGAAGACGAGGCAATAGATCAGATAAAAAGAATGTGTGATTATCCAATGACCGAAGGCTCTAAAATAAGAATTATGCCTGACGTTCATTCAGGAAAGGGATGTACCATAGGTACCACAATGACAATAAAAGACAAGGCGGTGCCTAACGTGGTAGGAGTAGATCTTGGCTGCGGGATGTATACCGTTAACCTCGGGAAAAAGGATATCGACCTTGAGAAGTTTGATATGGCAGCGTTCTCCATACCTTCCGGAATGGATGTATGGGAAGGAAGAATCGAGAGATTTGACCTGACGGAACTAAGATGCTACAGGGAACTAAAGAATTCAAAGCGTCTTGAGAGATCCCTCGGGACCCTTGGCGGAGGAAATCATTTTATTGAGATCGACAAGGCAACAGATGGTACAAATTATCTTGTTATTCATTCCGGATCAAGGAATCTCGGCAAGCAGGTGGCTGAGATATATCAGACACTTGCTGTGGATCTCGACAAAGGGATCGGAGAGTATCTTGAGGCAAGAGAGGAGATCATAAGAACTTACAAGGAGCAGGGGAGACGCAAAGAGATACAGACGGCGCTAAAAGAGCTCTATGATAAGAAATATAATGAAGGTCCAATGACTATGCCGGAGGATCTTTGTTATCTTACAGGCAGATATCTAGATGATTATCTCCATGATGTAGAGATATGTCAGCGTTTTGCAAAGAGGAACCGTGAGAAGATGGCGGAGATTCTTTTAGAGAAGACAGGACTATCATGCGGTGAGGCATTCCATACCATCCATAACTATATAAATACTGATGAGATGATTTTAAGAAAAGGAGCAATTGCCGCACATAAGGGGGAGAAAGTTCTTATCCCAATTAATATGAGGGATGGTTCTGTTCTTGCCATAGGAAAAGGAAATCCCGAGTGGAATTATTCGGCACCGCATGGCGCCGGAAGGATAATGTCCAGAAGCAAGGCTAAGTACAATCTTTCAATGGATGAGTACAGAGAGTCCATGAAAGGCATTTATACTACTTCTATTTGTGAGGCTACCCTTGACGAGGCACCGATGGCTTATAAATCTCTTGATGACATAATTGATGTGATAAAAGAGTCAGTTGATGTGATAGAGGTAATGAAACCGATTTATAACTTTAAGGCAGCAAATTAAGAATATCCAGGTCAAATCTATAGGGTGTGACCTGGATATTTTTTGTATAAACAGTTGAGTAGATTTACGATTTTTGAAGAGACAGTGACTATCAAATTTGATATTTATCAGATTCAGAAAAGAGTACGTAGTAAAAACGTAGCTGTTTCAGATGTCAATAGTTGGTATCCATCAAATACTCCGTAAATTCCCTAAAACTACCGTTCAAACGCTCAACTCTGACCGAAGAGTATACAGCGCCATATACAATATTTGAAAAAGCATGATATACTCCCACGGTAAAACCGTGGGATTCTTTATATTTCCCAGCTTCACCGCAGTCAAATAGGAGGGATATATAGCTTGGATTTTCAAGGTTTGACGTATATAGCAAATAATGCTATTATTTAAGTAAGAAAATCTTACTACAAGGAGGATGTAAAATGAGTATGATAACTGAAGTAACATCAGTTTCCTCTAAAGGACAGGTTGTTTTACCCAAAACCATCAGAGACGCACTTTCTTTGGATACAGGTAGTAAGCTTATAGTTGTGACTGATGGAGACAATATATTACTAAAGCCCATCGTAACACCTGATATCAGCGAATTTGATGCTCTTATGAAAGAATCTCAGAAGTGGGCGAAGAGTGTAGGTATGACTGAAGAGGATATAGATGATGCTATTAAAGCAGTCAGGAAAAGGAGAAAGGCCTGATGCGTGTTGTTATAGATACAAATGTCGTAGCGTCAGCAATATTCTTTGGCGGTAAACCAAAAGAAGTAATAGACAGCGTTATAAAAAATCAGATATATGCGTATGCATCAGCTGAAATTCTTGAAGAATACACTGAGACTGTAGAATATCTTAAAGAAAAGTTTCCGGGAAAGAAACCAAAAGTTCCTCTCATTGATATTGAAGCAAAATGCCGCGTTATAAATGTTTCAACTAGAATTGAGGTTTGTAGGGATCCCGATGACAATAAATTCATTGAGTGTGCTGTTGATTCAAAATGCTATTATGTTATCAGTGGAGATAAGGATCTTTTGACAGTAAAGGAATATGACGGTATTGAGATAGTTACAGTTGCGGAATTTCTCGAGATACTAAGAAATAATATCGACTAATAATGTATCATATTATACGAGCTCTGAAACAATGTTGTTTTGGGGCTTTATTTTTTTAA